>DPMO01000201.1 GCA_003541445.1 Clostridiales bacterium
TGTCCTGGGCCTGGGGCTCTTCGGCGCCTGGCTGGCCATGGCCCTGGACTGGGTCGTCCGCTCGGTGTACCTGGTTGCGCGCTTCCGCCGGGGAGCATGGAAGGAAGTAGAGGTGTAGGGCGCGAACCCCCTTGTGCACATCATTGTATACAGACGGGCCGGGGCCACCGTGGGGCCGTCCCGCGGTGAGCGGGGCGCCTCGGACGGCGAGGCCCGAAGGAGGTTCCTCCGTGAAGCGCGTCGTGAGCATAAGCCTCGGTTCTTCTTCCCGGGACAAGAAGGTGGAGGCGGAGTTCCTCGGGGAGAAGTTCCTCATCGAACGGGTCGGGACGGACGGGGACATCGAGAAGGCCAAGGAGCTCCTGCGGGAGCTCGACGGCAAGGTGGCCTGCTTCGGCATGGGCGGCATCGACTTCTACGTCCGCGCGGGCAGGAAGAAGTGGATGCTCAAGGACGCCATGAGGATCGCCGCCGTCCCCAAGAAGACCCCCATCGTCGACGGCGGCGGGGTCAAGGACACCCTGGAGCGGAAGGTCATCCTGGACCTCGAGCCGGTGTACGGCATACCCGTCAAGGGAAGGAAGGTCCTGGTCTGCTCGGGTGTCGCCAGGTACTCCCACGCCGAGGCCTTCCTGGAGGCCGGGGCTAGGATCCTCCTCGGGGACCTGATGTTCGTCCTGGAGGTGCCGGCCAAGATCTGGACCCTCAGAGGCCTTCACATCCTGGCCTCCATCATCGCCCCCATAGCCGTCAACCTCCCCATCAGCGTCCTCTACCCGACGGGCGAGGCCCAGAAGGAGCCCAAGCCCAAGTTCAGGGATGTCTACGAGTGGGCCGACATCATCGCCGGCGACTACCACTTCATCCACCGCTACATCCCCGAGCGCCTCGACGGCAAGGTCATCCTCACCAACACCGTGACAGACGCCGACGTGGCCGAGCTCAAGGAACGCGGAGTGGCCTGGCTGGTCACGACGACCCCGGAGATGCAGGGCCGCTCCTTCGCCACCAACGTCATCGAGGCCCTGCTCGTGGCCATCTCGGGCAAGCGCCCGGAGGAGCTCACCGAGAAGGACTACTACGACCTCATCGAGAGGGCCGCACTGAAGCCCAGGGTCGAGAGGCTGAACTGACCGCCGGCTCCAAACACGCCGATGACGCCTACTCCAACCGAGCGCCCAGCTCCCGGACGAGCAGGACGAGCATGGCGCGGGTGCCGAGGCGGAGCGGTCAGGCGAGCCCGTGTTCCAGGCCCAGGTGGAGGTCCTGGAGCCGCTGGGGGCGGAGGTCCACCTCTACCTGAAGGCCGGCCCGCACCAGATCACCGCCCGGGTGGGGCCGGTCACCGCCGCCAGGCCCGGCGACCACATCCCCGTGGCCCTGAGGATGGACAAGGTCCACACGTTCGACAAGGAGACGGGAGCGGCCATCTGACTGATGCCGTCCGCCACTCCAGCCCGCCCGGGCCGGAAGACAGATGACATCCGGGCCGACCGACTGCGGTCTGGGTTGAGACGCGAGGAGCATTCGAGACCAGCGGAAGGAGGTTTCCGATGGCTGGGAGGTCGGTGGCTATCATCGGGGCAGGTCTGGCCGGGCTGGCTGCCGGCTGTTACGGGCAGCTCAACGGGTACGACACGCGCATCTTCGAACAGCACACCCTTCCCGGCGGTGTGGTCACATCGTGGAAGCGAAAGGGCTATACGGTCAACTGCGCCCCTCACTTCATGTGGCGTGCCCAGGCGGGTGAACCCATGCACCGTCTTTATCTTGACGTGGGCATCCTGCCGCACAGCCGCATGGTCGACCGGCTGACGTACGGTTTCATCGACGAGCCGACGGGGCGCCGGCTGATACTGCCACGGCGGTTGGAAGAAATGGCCCGCACCCTCGCCGCGATTTCCCCGGCCGACGCCAAGCAGGTCGCCGACCTGATCGCGGGAGCCCGGGCCATGATGGAGGCGGACATCTGGGACCTCGGCCTGGACAAGCCGCCCGAACTGAGCGGACCCATCGACTCGGTGAAGACCCTGCTTCGCACCTCGAGAGTGCTCAAGTACTTCGGGGGCAGGTACGCGCAGCCGGTCACCGCGTATGTCCGGGAGGTGCAGGACCCGTTCCTCCGCCGCTTCTTCGAGCGGCTCTTCTTGCCCAGTGTCCCCGTCTGGCTGCTCTGCATGGTCCTTGCGATGTACGCCGCCGGGCGCTCCGTCCTCCTCGAGGGCTCCTCGCTGGAGATGGCCCGGGCGATGGAGAGCCGCTACAGGGCCCTGGGGGGCGAAATCGTCTACGGCGCCACCGTCGAAGAGGTCCTTGTCAAGGACGGGCGAGCGGCCGGGGTAAGGCTCGCGGACGGCACGACCCACCGTGCAGACGCCGTCATCTCGGCCGCGGACGGTCACAGCACCCTTTTCGAGATGCTGCGAGGGTGCTACCTGGATCCCCGGACCGAAAGGCGCTACCGTGATTGGCCGCTAACAAGCCCGACCGTTTCCTGCGCCTTCGGTGTGGCCTGCGAATTCCCCGGGGAACCGTGCATGAGCATCATCACCCTCGAGGATCCGCTGACCGTGGCCGGCCGGCCCGTCGACGTCGTCTGGATGCGGCTCTTCAACTACAGTCCCCGCTTCGCTCCCCCGGGAAAGACGGTCGTCCAGGTGGACTGTGAGACGGACTGGGACTGGTGGGACAGAGTGCGCCGGACCGACCTTGAGCGCTACCGGCATGAGAAGAACCGTGTCGCCGAGGAACTGCTCGTCCGCTTGGAAAGGCACTACCCGGGTCTGGCGTGCAGGGTCGAGATGGTCGACGTGGCCACACCCTACACGGTCTGGCGTTACACCCGGAACCACCGCGGCGCCCACATGGGCTGGCTGCCCACCCCGCAGGCCCTGAACGCCAGATTCGCTCGCACGGTCCCCGGACTGGGTGGGTTCTACATGGCCGGGCAGTGGGTCATGCCCGGAGGCGGCGTGGTCCCCTCCCTCTACTCCGGACGGCACGCGGTTCAACTCCTTTGTCACGAAGACGGCCGCACGTTCGTCACCGGGTGACGTCGCGTTGCCGAGTAGTCCCGTCTCGGCGTCCGGGTTCGGATGAGAGAAATTCCTCTGAAAACTTCCTCACCCAAAGTAGGAGTTTGCCTCCTGACGGCGCATATGTTCCTTAGTAACTTCATTCAATGACAAAACGAATATCATTTTCTTCAGCCAATGAACAAACCAAGGAATGACGGTGGGCCTGTGAGACTGCGAAGCGGCAGCAAGCAGCTTATCCGGGACCTCAACATCTCCACGGTGGTGGAGACGGTCCGCCAGCGGGGGCCCATTTCCCGGGTGGAGATCGCCGAGGTGGCCAAGCTGGGGCGCTCCACCGTCACCGGCATCGTCAACCTGTTGCTCAAGGAGGGTATCCTCGTCGAGGCCGGCAGCGCAGAGTCGCGCGGCGGGAGGAAGCCCGTGCTGCTCGCTCTCAACCCGCGGGCCCGCTGCGTGATAGGTGTCAAGCTCGCCCCGGCGTCCGTCACCGCGGCCCTTGCCGACCTCCACGCTCAGGTCCTCCAGAAGGTCCGGCGCCCCCTCTCCCGCGGGCAGGGACCGGAGGCCGTCTTCCGCACCCTGCTCGATGTCGTGCACGAGGTGCAGAGGATGGATGACGGTGTCAAGGGGCCTCCGGTGATAGGAGTCGGAGTCGTCCTTCCGGGCATCGTCAACACCACCACGGGAACGTCGGTCGCCTCTCATCTCCTTCACTGGGCCAACATCCCCGTGAGGGAGCTCCTCGAAAAGGAACTCCGCATCCCGGTCCTTGTCGACAATGACGCCAACGCGTTCGCCCTTGCGGAGAGAACCTACGGAGCCGGTCAGGGTGCGGACAACCTGCTCTGTGTCACCGTCGGCGTAGGCATCGGCGGCGGCATCATCACCAACGGCCGCGTCTATCGAGGCAGCATCACCGGTGCGGGCGAGATCGGCCACATCACCATCGATGAACGGGGCCCCCTCTGCTCGTGCGGGAACCGGGGCTGCCTGGAGGCCCTGGCGTCCGACGGCGCGATCGCGCAGGCGGCCCGCCGGGCCGTGGCCAAAGGCCGGAAGACCCTGATTCTAGAGGCCGCCGGCGGCGACCCGTCCGCCATAACCCGTGAGACGGTCGTTCTGGCCGCGCACGAGGGTGACCGCGTGGCCAGGAGGATCCTACGTGAAGCAGGCCGCCACCTGGGTACCGGCCTTGCCAACGCCGTCAACCTCTTGAACCCGGAGCGCATCGTGATCGGCGGCGAAGCCGTCC
Source organism: Clostridiales bacterium (assembly GCA_003541445.1). GTDB lineage: Bacteria > Bacillota > Sulfobacillia > UBA995 > UBA9673 > UBA9673. Next base: position 4,291 of record DPMO01000201.1, read on the forward strand.
AGCAGGCCGGGGACCTCCTTCTCAGCCCACTGCGCGAGGCGATGAAAGAGCGGTCATTCTCCGTCCTGGCCGACGAGGTCGCCGTGGTTCCCGCGGCACTAGGTGAAGACGCCTGGCTCGTGGGCGCAGCCACCCTGGTTCTGGAAGAGGTCTTCACACCGCCGATCTACGGGGCGGACGAGGACCGGCCCCCGATCACGATTCCGAGCCTGCTGGGGCACACCGTTCAGGGCTAGCTGCGGCACCCGGTCGCCGGGCGAGGCTTGGAGGGAAAGGAGGCCTGGTGAACGGTCACTGGAGTCGCTGGACACGCGCTCTGGAGCCGACGGACAGGAGACGCAAGACCGAGCGGAGTGAAGGCAGGCCGAAGAGCTGAAGACTGAAGGGAGACGCAAAGCATGAAACGGTGCAGGAAGCTGTTGGCGCTGGCGGTGGTCGTCGCTCTCGCCCTCACCCTCGCCGCCGCCGGCTGCGCCAAGGAGCCGGTCGCTGAGGAAGTGACCCTCACGTTCTGGCACACCTACAACACGGACAGCAACGAGAACAAGGTGCTCATGGAGACCCTGATCCCGGCCTTCGAGGCGAAGTACCCGCACATCAAGATAGACGCGGTGGTCCAACCCTACGACGGCCTGCACGACTCGCTCATCGCCGCCGTGGCCGGGGGCATGGCTCCGGACCTGATGCGGATGGATATCATCTGGGTGCCGGAGTTCGCCGAACTCGGAGCCCTGGAGCCGCTGGACGATTACCCCGGTTTCGATGAGCTGGCGGAAAGTGTCTTCCCCGGTCCCCTGTCCACCAACCTCTACAAGGGGAAGCACTACGGCATGCCCCTGAACACCAACACCCAGGTCATCGTCTACAACCCCGAATTCCTGCAGGCCGCCGGGCTGAGTGAACCGCCGGCGACCATCGAGGAGTTCAAGGCCTACGCGGCCGAGTTCACCGGCCAGGACGGTAAGTACGCCTTCGCCCCCGGTGGACCGTATCCGTGGGCGATGCTGCCGTGGTTCTGGAGCCTGGGCGGCAGGATCACCAATGACGACTACACCCAGGCTTCGGGCTACCTGGACAGCGACGCTTCCGTGGCGGCGCTTGAGACCATGGCGCAGTTCACCAAGGACGGCTGCTGGGCTCCGACCCTCCTGGGCGGGCAGCCCGGCACGTGGGACGGCTTCAAGGCCGGCAACTACGGCGCCGTCCTCGAAGGCCCGTGGTTCTTCGCCATCCTGCAGAGCGAACTCGGGGACAAGATGCAGGGAGCTCCCGTTCCCGCCGGACCGGGCGGCAGCCTGTCGGTCGTGGGCGGCGAGAACATCGTAATCTTCGAGAGCTGCCGGCACAAGGACGCCGCGTGGAAGTTCATCCAGTTCATGCTCTCGGACGAGGCCCAGATCGCCATGGCCGAGACCGGACAGATGCCGGTGACCTTCTCGGCTTCCGAGTCTGACGTCATGAAGGAGGTCGGCTACTACGGTCCGTACATCGAGCAGCTCAAGACGGCCCTTCCGCGGACCCCGGTACCGGCCTGGAACAAGATCGACAAGATCCTGAACGACGCCTTCGAGTCCGTGTTCAGGGGTGTGGCGTCGGCCAGGGAAGCGCTGACACAGGCCGCCGAGGAGATCGACCTTCTGCTCGGCGAGTGACCCGGCCTGGCACGGGGAGGCGGGCCGGCGCCGCCGGCCCCCTCCCCGCGTCCCCGGCTTCAGGGTCCCGGAACCCTCGGAGGTGGTCGGACGGTGCTTGAGCGGGCCCAGAAGTTCCTTCGTCGGTTCGAGGTCCTGCCCTTTGTGGCTCCCGGACTGGTCCTTCTCTGCCTCTTCGTCCTCTGGCCGCTGCTCCAGGGGCTCAGAATCAGCTTCTACGACTGGAGCATCATGCCCGGAGCGGAGCAAAAGTTCGTGGGTCTCGCCAACTACAGCCGGGCCTTCCATGACCCGGTGGCCAGGACGGCCCTCGTCAACACCCTGATCTATGTGGTCGTCACCGTGCCCGGCCAGATGTTCTTCGGCCTTCTCGTCGCCCTCGGGCTGAACGCGGCCATCCGCGGCCGCGTGCTCCTGAGGTCGCTCTACTACATCCCCGTCCTCACCTCGTGGGTCGTCGTCTCCTTCATCTTCAAGTACCTGTTCATGGGTGGTGAGGCCGGCCCGGTCAACTACCTCCTCCAGAACGTCCTAGGCATCCTGGAGGAGCCCGTGGGCTGGCTCCAGGACCGCTGGACCGCGCAGGTGCCGATCACCACTCTGGGCATCTGGAAGGGAATCGGCTGGAACATGATCATGTTCCTGGCCGCCCTCCAGTCCATACCGCGCGAGATATACGAGGCGGCGGCCATCGACGGCGCGAGCCGGTTCCAGGTCCTGTGGCGGATCACCCTGCCCCTCATAAGGCCGGTCCTACTCTTCGTCATGGTGATGCTCACCATCGGCGGCTTCAGCGTTTTCATCTCGGTGAACCTGCTCACCGGCGGCGGCCCTATGGACAGCACTCAGGTGATACTCAGCTACATGTACGACCAGGGCTTCAAGTACTTCGAGTTCGGCTATGGCTTCGCCCTCGCCGCGCTCCTGGGGCTGGTGATCTTCGCCATCAGCCGCCTGCAGTTCCGCTACATGAAGAACGAGATCGACATGTAAGGGGGCTGGACGTTCCCAATGAAGCTCTCTCCGTT
>DPMO01000107.1 GCA_003541445.1 Clostridiales bacterium
GGGGGGTTTTTCAGAGGCCTCGGGTCCTGAGTCTTGACGAAATCCAATCCCACCTGGACAAGGGTGCCAGATAGAGACCCCGCAGGCGCCTGGAGCTGACGGGCGCACCGGGCGTGATGTGAAGCGAGGGAGGGGCATCCCCCTCCCTCGCTCCGTCTCGCGACAGGCCCGGCCGCGCGGCTGGAGCCGTCGGTGCGGCTGACGCCGGGCGCAGCCGGGGTCCGGGCGCGGCCGACGCCCGCCCGGGCACCCGCCTAGAACAGACCACGCACCTTCCCGGTCTCCGTGTCGACGTCCACCCGACGGAAGGCGGGATTGGACGAGGTCCCAGGCATGAGCTTTATCGTCCCGGCCATCGGGACGACGAAGCCCGCGCCCTTGTAGACCAGGATGTCCCGGACGAAGAGCCTCCAGCCCTTCGGCACGCCCTTCAGATTGGGGTTGTCCGACAGGGACAGGTGGGTCTTCACCATGCAGACCCCGAGCTTCTGCATCTCGGGGTCGGCCTCCATCCGCTTGGCCTTGGCGAGGGCCTCGGCGGAGTAGTCCACCCCGTCGGCCCCGTAGACCTCCGTGGCGATGAGCTCAATCCTCTTGCGGAGCGGGGTGTCGAGCTCGTAGAGGAAGCGGAAGTCGTTGGGCTCCTCGCAGGCGTCGATGACCGCGTCGGCGAGCTCCAGGGCCCCTTCGCCGCCCTTGAGCCAGTGCTCGGAGACGGCGACCCGCGCTCCGGCCGCCTCGGCGGCGCGCTTGACGGCCTTGATCTCGTTCTCGGTGTCGGTGTGGAAGGAGTTGATGCACACGACAGGGTTGACGCCGGCCTTCCGGATGATGTTGATGCAGTGGATGAGGTTCTCGCAGCCCTTCTCGACCCACTCGACGTTCTCTTCGGAGTAGGCCGGGTCGAGCGGCTTGCCGGGGACCGGCATCGGAGCGCCGCCGTGGCACTTGAGGGCCCTGATGGTCGCCACGAGGACCGCGGCGTGCGGCCTCAGACCCGACATCCGGCACTTGAGGTTCCAGAACTTCTCGAACCCGATGTCGGCGGCGAAGCCCGACTCGGTGAGGTGGTAGTCGGCCAGCTTGAGCCCGATGCGGTCGGCGACGATGGACGACTGCCCGATGGCGATGTTGGCGAAGGGTCCGGCGTGGACGAAGACCGGCTGGCCCTCGATGGACTGAAGGAGGTTCGGGTTCAGGGCCTCGACCATCCAGGCGGTCATGGCCCCGGCGACCTCGAGGTCCTCGGTCGTCACGGGGTTGCCCTGCTTGTCATAGGCCACCACGATCCGCCCGATGCGCTCCCTCATGTCCTTGAGGTCCTTGGCGACGGACAGGATGGCCATGACCTCCGAGGACACGGCGATGGCGAACCCCGACTCCATCAAGAACCCGTCCATCTTGCCGCCGAGACCGATGACGATGTTCCGGAGGGCCTGGGCGCAGAAGTCGATGACCCACTTCATCTCGACCCGACGGGGGTCGATGTTGAGACGGCGGGTGATGCCCTGCTTGGCCAGGAAGGCATCGGAGTAGTTGAACTCGTGCTGCATCCGAGAGGTCAGGGCGACCATGGCCAGGTTGTGGGCGTTCATGACGGCGTTGATGTCTCCCGTCAACCCGAGCGAGAACGGGGTGAGGGGGATGCACTGGGAGAGACCGCCGCCGGCGGCCGAACCCTTGACGTTCATCGTCGGGCCGCCCGAGGGCTGACGGATGGCAGCGATGACGTTCTTGCCCCGCTTCCCCATACCCTGGAGCAGGCCCATCGTCGTGGTGGACTTGCCTTCGCCTAGGGGGGTGGGGGTGATGGCCGTCACGTCGATGTACTTCCCGTCCGGCCGGTCGGCGAGACGCTCAAGGACCTTCTTGAAGTCGACCTTGGCGACGTAGTGGCCGTGCGGCAGGAGCTCGTCCTTCTCCAGCCCCATCTCGTCAGCGAGCTGCCAGACGGTCTTCATCCGGCTCTCGGCTTCTTCGGCGATCTCCCAGTCAGGGTGTTTCCTCGGGTCCAGTACCACTGCCTATCGACCTCCTCTGAGTCCTCTCAATGCCTTCGAAGCCCTTCGAGTCCTCTGTCCTTTGCCCAGCTCTTCGGTCCGCCCCTCCGGTCGCGGTCGGCGGCACAGCTCCAGACCGCGGCCGCGAGGGCCCTTCACGAAGCATCTCTCACCAGCCGCCCGTCGGCCACCACCACCTTGCCGCCCTTGACCACCGTCCTGACGAGGTTCACCCCGAGGCGGTAAGGGACCTCTCTGTAGTCCCGACACCCGAACACGACGAGGTCGGCCGGAGACCCCGGCCCTATGACACCGGTCCCGTCCCGGCGTCCGATGGCCTTGGCCGCCGCCGCCGTCACGGCCCGGAAGGCCTCGGCCGCGCTGAGCCGCATGACCCGGCAGGCCAACCCCATGACCAGAGGAAGGGACTCGACCGGCGAGGTGCCGGGGTTCAGGTCCGTGGCCAGCGCGACGTCGAGGCCCATGTCCAGCATCTTCCGGGCCGGGGCGTACTCCGCCGAGCCCAGGGTGAAGGTCGTGGCCGGCAACAGCACGGCGACGCCCCCGGCCTCGGCCATCATCCTGAGGCCCTCGTCGGAGGCCCGCACGAGGTGGTCGGCCGAGACGGCCCCCACTTCCGCGGCCAGCTCGGCCCCACCCGTCGGTTCGATCTCGTCGGCGTGGAGCTTCGCCCCGAGACCGAACCGGCGGGCCTCACCCAGGAGCAGGCGCGCCTCCCGGACGTCGAACACGCCCCGCTCGCAGAACACGTCGCAGAACTCCGCGAGGTCTTCCCGCCTGACCTCGGAGAGCAGGGGCAGGCAGACCTCCTCGAGGTAGGCCCCGGCCCCTCCGGCGCGGCGGCGGTACTCGGGCGGGACGGCGTGGGCCCCGAGGAACGTCCGGACGACCGTGACGGGGTGGTCCAGGGAGGCCATCACCCGGAGCGCCTTGAGTTCGTCGTCCCGGGTCAGGCCGTAGCCGCTCTTGGCCTCGACCGTCGTCGTGCCGTGGAGGAGCATGCGGTCGAGGGCCGCCCGGGCCCAGGTGCGGAGCTCCTCGGGCGAAGCCGCCCGGAAGCGCCGGACCGTCTCGAGGATGCCTCCCCCCTCGGCGAGGATGTCGAGGTAGGTCTTCCCCTGGAGCCTCGCCTCGAACTCGGCCGCACGCCAGCCGACAAAGGGGAGGTGGGTGTGGGGGTCGACGAGGCCGGGGGTGACCACACCCCCCGCCGCGTCGATGACGGCCGCCCCGGCGGGCGCGGCCGCTGCGGGACCCAAGACAGAGCGGGGTCCGGCCGCCTCTATGAGACCGTCCCGGATGACGACGACCGCGTCCTCCACAAGACCGACAAGAGAGGCGTCACGGCCCTCACCCGGCGGGCCGCTGCGTGGCCCGGCCTCCGGCCTCATCGTGAGAAGCTGACCGATGTTCTTGACGACCAGGGTGGAGGGCTGCTGGGTCATGTGTCTGAACTCGCTTACCTTTCGCGAACCGGAGAACATTCTTCTACGGTGGAGGAGCCGCCCCTTCTTGCACCGAGCCGCAACCGCGGGCGAGCACGAACTCCCACGAGCACCACTCGCCCTCGGGGGTCGGCTCCGGCGGGCAGTGCCGGCACCGCACCTCGAGGCGGGGGTCGATAGTCCGGGCGAACCCGGCGTACTCCAGGATGCCGACGCTCCGGCAGGGGAAGGGTGGGAGCCCCTTGCGGTTCCGGGCGTCCTGGACCCGGCAGGTCTTCATGGTGAAGATGAGACGGTCTCCCTCCCGGCGGATCTCCTGCCGGTTGAGGAGAGCGTAGAGGCGGGCCCGCAGGGCCTTCTCCAGCGCGTCAAGACCACCCTCGGACGGAAGGCCCAACCGCTCCTTGATGCGGCGCGCCTCGATGACCGTCCAGGCGGCCATGGCCTCCTCGTCGCGCCTGACGGCCTCGTCCATCCCCCGGCTCTCCTCCACCGCCCGGAACCAC
>DPMO01000034.1 GCA_003541445.1 Clostridiales bacterium
GGGACTACCTTGTGCCGGCCAGGAACGCCCCAGGGAAGTTCTACGCCCTGCCGCAGTCGCCCCAGATATTCAAGCAGCTTCTCATGGTGGCCGGTGTCGAACGCTACTTCCAGGTCGTGCGCTGCTTCAGGGACGAGGACCTCCGGGCCGACCGCCAGCCGGAGTTCACGCAGATAGACATCGAGATGTCCTTCGTCGAGCCGGCCGACGTCGTGCGGCTGACCGAGGGCCTGATGGCCCACATCTGGCGGGAGGTCCTGGGGGTCGACCTCCGGACCCCGTTCCCCCGGCTCGACTTCGCCGAGGCCGTGGCTTCTTACGGCACGGACAAGCCCGACCTGAGGTTCGGGATGCGCATGAGGGACCTGACCGCCGCCCTGGAGGGCAGTGGGTTCCGCGTCTTCGGGGAGGCCGCCCGAAGGGGCGAGGTCGTGCGCGGTCTGGCCGTTCCGGGCGGAGCGGCGGTCTTCAGCCGTAAGGACCTCGACCTCCTCACCAAGGAGGTCCAGAAGTTCGGGGCCAAGGGCCTCGTCTGGGCCGCCTTCGAGCCGTCGGGCGTCCGGTCCCCGGTGTCCAAGTTCCTGACCGGTGAAGAGGTCGACACCCTGCGCCGGCTCGTGGGGGCCGGTGAGGGGGACCTCGGCCTCTACGTGGCGGCGCCGCCGGACACGGCGGCGGCGGCCCTCGGGCACCTGCGCCTGCATGCGGCCGAGCGTCTGGGCCTGCGCGACACCGCCGAGTGGTGCTTCGTCTGGGTCGTGAACTACCCGCTCTTCGAGCCTGACGAGGAGACCGGAGGCCTCGCGGCCAAGCATCACCCCTTCACCGCCCCCTTCGAGGAGGACCTCGGCCTCCTCGAGACCGCTCCGCTGAAGGTCAGGGCCAAGGCCTACGACCTGGTCCTCAACGGCTGGGAGCTCGGGGGCGGCAGCGTCAGGAACCATTCCCGCGAGGTCCAGGAGCGGGTCTTCGAGGCCCTGGGCCTTGCGAGAGAGGAGTATCTCGAGAAGTTCGGGTTCCTCCTCGAGGCCCTGGAGTACGGGGCGCCGCCGCACGGGGGGATCGCCCTCGGTGTGGACAGGATCGCCGCCCTCCTCGCGGGCGAGGAGAGCATCCGCGAGGTCATCGCCTTCCCCAAGACGACGCGGGCCGCATGCCTGCTATCGGGCGCCCCTTCGGACGTCGGGACAGACCAGCTGGCCGAGCTCGGACTCAGGACCCGAGACCGGACCGCCGAGCCTGCCTGAGTCTGTCCGGCTGCGTGACCATTTTCGACAAGACATGTCAGGGAATAACAGTTTCTTTGGCATTGCCTTGCCCCTTCCTGCGTGTTAGAATTTTAGCGCGCCCCGCGAGGACGGGTCGCGCCTAGGGAAAAGTGAACACAGCCCTGCCGTGTTCGTGATTGGCCGTTTGTGTTTTGAGCCAACACAACGACCTGGGGAGCCTAACCTCTGCGCGTGGACGTAGACCTCCGTATCGCTCCGCGGTTCCGGGAGGAAACGACAAGCGCGCAGGCGGCGCCCACCTGCCGAGAGCAGGTTCAAGACGGGCGGTCGCACGACACGGTGGGGAGCCGTTGGATGCGCGTTGTGCCGCATGAGAGATGAAGGCCGCTCCGCGAAGAGGCGGGGCGGCCTTCGGCGTCTCGAGCGAGGCCGCCTGCGGTGAGCGATGACGGGAAGGAGAACCAGGGCCCGGCGCCCAAGGTCTCCCCTTTGAAGGGAGAGTTGCGCGTCATGCGAAGAGTCGACCTGCGCTCGGACACGGTAACGACGCCCACGCCGGCCATGAGGGAGGCGATGGCGGAGGCGGAGGTCGGCGATGACGTCTACGGGGAGGACCCGACCGTCAGGCGGCTCGAGGAGACGGCGGCCCGGCTCCTGGGGAAGGAGGCCGGCCTCTACGTGCCGTCAGGCACGATGGCCAACCTCATCGCCGTCATGACCCACGCGAGGCGCGGGTCCGAGGTCATCCTCGAGGCGGAGTCGCACATCTACTACTACGAGGCCGGCGGCATGGCCGTCTGTGCCCAGGTCATGCCCCACACGGTGAAGGGTGAACGCGGCTTCTTGACCCCCGAGATGCTGAAGGCCGCCCTCCGCCCGTCCAACCTCCACTTCCCGCCCGCGACCCTCCTGTGTCTCGAGAACACCCACAACCGCGCCGGCGGGACGGTCTGGCCCCTCGAGCAGCTCGAAGCGGTCATCGATGTGGCCCACGACGCCGGGCTGGCCGTCCACCTCGACGGGGCCCGCATCTTCAACGCCGCGGTCCACCTCGGCCTGCCGGCGTCCCGGATCGCGGAGCGCGCGGACTCGGTCATGTTCTGCCTTTCCAAGGGCCTGGCCGCGCCGGTCGGCTCCGTGCTCGTCGGGCGTAGGGACTGGATCGCCGCGGCCCGGCGGAACCGGAAGGTCGTCGGCGGGGCCATGCGGCAGGCGGGCGTCATCGCCGCGGCGGGCCTCGTCGCCCTGGAGACCATGGTCTCCAGGTTGGCCGAGGACCACGCCAACGCCCGCGACCTGGCCGAGCGGCTGGCCGCGGTGCCGGGGGTGTCGGTCGACCTCGAGTGGGTGCAGACGAACATGGTCATGGCCGACGTCTCGGGCCTCGGGGTGGCCGCGCCCGACTTCGCCCGGCGGCTGGCCGGGAGAGGTGTCCTGGTCAACGCTGTGGACCCTCACCGGCTGCGGTTCGTGACCCACAAGGACGTGACCGCGGAGGACGTCCGGGAGGCCGCC
>DPMO01000057.1 GCA_003541445.1 Clostridiales bacterium
GTGAGAGGGAGGGACTCCCCCCCCGGCGCCAGAAGCACGAAGTCCTCGACGGCGGCCACACCGCTCCGGTAGGCTTCCGCGTAGCGAAGGGTGATGTCCAGACTCCGGCCGTCGAGCTCCATCGTCCCCAGCCGTCGGCCCTCGATGGCGCTCCTCACGGCCTCGGCGACCAGGACCGGATGGTGGCCAGCCGCGGCCAGCCTGGCCCTGTCGTAGGTGATGTGGAGCTCCGGCGCGGCCTCGACCCTGCCGTCGCTGACGTTCACCGTCCCCGGGGTCTCCCGCACGACCCGGGCCACCTTGGCGGCCAGCTCTGAGAGCACCTCCGGGTCCTCACCGCTTATGACCAGCTCGATGGGTCGGATTCCCGCCATGGCCATGAAGGAGCCGATGGACTCGACGGCGACCTCCCCGCCTCTCACGTAGAAGAGGCTCCGCTCGAGCTCGTCGACGACCTGGTCCACCGTGCGGTCGCGGTCCCCGATGGCCGTGAGTCTGAGGCCGACCGAACCCATGTGGGACCCGCCCCCTAGGCTCCCGACGATGTCCATCTGCATCCCGCCGGTGCCCCCGACGGTGGCCGTGACGAACCGCCGCTCGGGGACCTGGAGGGCGATCTCCTCCACGCGCCGGACGACCTCGTCGGTCGAGGCGAGGTCGCTTCCGGGCGGAAGCCTCACGCTGAAGAGGATCTCCCCGCGGTCCATGGGAGGGATGAACTCCTGACCAATGCCCGGCACGAGCCGCCAGGAGAGGACCAGGGCCGCGGCCGCCAGGCAGACAACCAGAAGGCGCAAGCGGAGCGCCCCTCTCACCATCTGCGGGTAAAGTCCCCGGCCGCCCCTGCGGCGCCGCCGCCGGGCGACCCTCCCGCCGAAGAGCGTGGCCGCGGCCATGGGAACGAAGGTCACGGCCACCGCGAGCGACGAGAGGAGAGAGAAAGTGACGGTGACGGCCAGCTCCTTGAAGAGCGTCCCGGCGACCCCGCCGATGAAGACGACCGGCAGGAAGACGACGACGGTGGTGAGGGTCGAGGCGCTGATGGCCGTGGCCACCTCGTTCGTCCCCGTGACGGCCGCCTCCACGGGCGGCTCGCCTTCCTCCATGTGGCGGAAGATGTTCTCAAGGACGACGATGGAGTTGTCGACGAGCATGCCCACCCCCAGAGCCAGGCCGCCGACGGTGAGCAGGTTCAGGGTGAGGTCGCTGAAGTACATGAGGACGAAGGTCGCCACGACCGACAGCGGCATGGCCAGGGATATCACCAGGACGCTGCGGAGGTCCCGCAGGAAGACGAGCAGGACCAGGGCCGCCAGCAAGGCGCCCTGCCAGGCGTTGGTCCCGACCAGCCCCACGGCCTTGGCGATGAAGTCGGCCTGGTTCATGGTCACCTCGATGTCGACACCGGCCGGGAGCTCGTTCCGGAGGGCGTCGAGCTCCTTCTCGACAAGCCGGGCCACAGCGACCGAGTTCGCGTCGGACGCCTTCCTGACGGCCAGGACGATGCAGTCTTCGCCGTTCAGGCGGGACAGTTCCCTGACAGGCTTGGTCGAGACGCTGACCTCGGCCACATCCTTCACGAGGACGGGCACGGTGACCTGGCGGGGGCCCGCCGGTGTGGGGACCGTCCTCGTCGTCGCCCCCACGACCAGGTTCTCGATGTCCGAGAGGTCCCGGACCTCGGCGAGGGAGCGGACGAGAAGGTCTCTCCCCTCCTCGTTGACCGAGCCCCCGGGAAGGTCGAGGGTCACCCCGCTGAGGACGGACTGGAGCCGGAGCCAGTCGAGGCCGACCTCGGCCAAACGGTCCCGGTCGACGGCGATGAGGACCTCCTCCTCCCTGCCGCCGATGACGGAGACCGACGCCACACCGTCGACACGCTCGAGGCGCTTCTTTACCACCTCGGTCCCCAGGCGCCTGAGGGAGACGAGCGGGTCTTCACCGTCCGCCCCTGCCCCTGTCTCCGCCCCGGTCACCGCCACGAGCATGACCGGCATGACGGAGGGGTCGAAGGCCATGACCACGGGGCGCCCGGCCTCGTCGGGGAAGTAGGGTGAGACGAGGTCGAGCTTTTCCCGCATCTGGAGGGTAGCGAAATCCATGTCGGTGTTCCACTCGAACTGGACGACGACCACCGAGCGCTCCTCAAGGGAGATGGAGGTGATCTCCTTGACCCGCGCCACCTGGCCCATGGCCTCCTCCACAAGCCTGGTCACGAGGGTCTCGACCTCGCTGGGCGCCGCTCCGGGGTACTCGGTGACCACGCCGGCGGCCGGGAAGTCGAACCGCGGGAAGAGGTCTATGTTGATGCGGCCCAGCGACACGGCCCCGAGAAGAAGCACGGCCAGGACGCCCATGAGCACGGTGACCCTACGGCGCACGGAAAAGGCAGTGACCAACCGGACTTCGCCCCTCCCTGCTTCACTTCGGGACGGCCGGGGCTACCGGCGGAGGAGCCGGCCGGCCCGCTCGCTGGTGACCTCGCCGTCTTCCACCGCCACCCGCCCGTTCACCAGGACCAGCTTTATGCCTGTAGGAGCCAGGTAAGGCTCTCTGACGGTGGCCCTGTCGCCGATGGTCTCGGGGTCGAAGACCACGATGTCGGCCCACGCCCCCCGGGCCAGGAGTCCCCTGTCGCCGAGCCCCAGCTTCCTGGCCGGCTTGGCGGTCAGCTTGTGCACCAGTCCGGCGAGGTCCCCGAGCCGTCTCTCGCGTCGGTAGTGACCCAGGACCCGGGGGAAGGTCCCGTAGTGCCTGGGATGGACGGGGGTGCGCTCATCGAGCCTGTGGTCGAGCGCGAACGCGTCCGTGCCGACCATCGTCTCGGGGTGCCCCAGCACGGCGGCCACGGCGTCCTCGCACATCGTCGCCGCCAGGTCGATGGTGAGGTCATGGGAGAGAAGGAGCTCGGCCGCCCGGTCCACAAGGCGGCGGACCCGGTCAGGGTCAGGGGCGGCCGCGGCCTCCTCGTCCCCGAGGCCCAGGGCCTCGGCCAGGGTCAGGCCTTCGACATCCCCGTCCCCGCCGGCCGAGACCACCCGGTAGTGATGAGGCCGACCGAAGAACCCTTTAAGGCGTCCTTCGGGGGCGGCGGCCTTGATGAGTTCGCCCACCGCCGCCTGCCGGAACTCGTCGGTCGCCAAGAGGCGGGCGGTCTCCTCGAGGGAGCGCACCCGCTCGACCCCCGGAAACTCGTTGAGAAGGGAGAAGACCTGGGCGAAGGCGTACGGATAGGCGTCACACGTCACGTCCACTCCCGAGCGGCGCGCCTCCTCCATCAAGGCCAGGGTCTGGTCCACCTTCCCCGCGTTCTCCTCCCCGACGGCCTTGTGGTGGGATATCTCCACGCTCACCCCGGTCTCACGGCCGATGCGGACGGCCTCCTCGACGGCCTCGACGACACCGTCCGACTCGTCCCTGACGTGGGAGGTGTAGATGGCGCCGCGCGAGGCGGCCACAGCGGCCAGAGCGATTATCTCCCGCGTGGGCGCGTTCGACCCCGGCTCATACGACCGGCCTGTCGAAAGGCCTCGGGCCCCTTCCTCCAGGCAGGCCTCGAGGAGAGCCTTCATCGCCTCGAGCTCCCCGACCGTCGCCGGCCGGCGGTCCGAGCCGACCACGTGGGCCCGGATGAGGCTCTGGCCCACGACCGGGTAGAGGTTCACCCCGATGCCCGTCCTCTCCAGGTGGTCCAGGTACTCCCCGAAGGAGTGCCAGGCGGGTCCGTCCTCCCCGTCCTCTTCCCCCACCCCGAGCTCCGGCGGCACGGAGCCGAGAAGGGCCTGGGTGAGGCGCTTGAGGACGGTCGCGGCCGTCTCCCGGCGGACGGGAGCCAGCGACCAGCCGCAGCTCCCCGCCACTTCGGTGGTTATGCCCTGGAGCAGCGAACTTGACGCGCGGGGATGGGTCGGCAGGGAGAGGTCCGAATGCGAGTGCATGTCGATGAAGCCCGGAGCGACGGCGAGGCCCCGGACGTCGAAGACACGCTCCGCCGCGGCTCCCTCCAACCGCCCCACGGCGACGACCCGGCCCGAGGACACGGCGACATCGGCCTGGCGGGGCTCGCTCCCGGTGCCGTCGACGACAAGCCCGCCGCGCAGCAGGATGTCTACCAAGAAGGGTCACCCCCCCCCGGCGGACGTCGACGCGCCGGTCCGGCCCGTCGCGACAAGGCTTCTACCTCCTTCGACAGAGCCCTTCCTCAGCGGACCGGACCCGACTGCCTGGGAGGGGCCTCCCGAGGTGACCGGACTTACTCCTTCTCCTTCTTGGACGGACCGCGGAACGGAAGGACCTCGTCCCCCTCTGTCACGGCCCGCGTCCGCCGCCGGCGGTCGAGGAAGACCTGAGCTCCGACCGATACGCGCCTTGTACCTGACGGCTGGAACCAGTACAGGGGGTTCCGGAGGTCATCCTCCAGCACGCGGACGAGTTCACCTTCCACCCGCCGCCTCACCTCTGCCGACATTCGCTCACCTCCTGGCTCTCGTGCCCTGTGATGCCATGACCAGGGTATGCCCGCGGACGGCCGGCGGTGAGAGGCGCGGCCCGACGCGCTAGAGGCGGACGAAACGGTGCCCCGGGTCGACCGAGGCGTCGGGAGGGACAAGGGGCAGAGCCAGCAGCTGCCGCACCAACCCAGGCCCATAGCGGGCCAGGAAAGGGAAGATGTTCAGGACGCGTTCCTGGTAGTCGCCCCGCGGCCGGAGGGAGGCCTCGATGGCCTCGAAGCGCCGCAGGGCCTCGCGGCAGGTCCGGCGGTGCCGCTGCCAGGCCTTCCTGCGCAAGCGGTCCATCTCGCGCAGGACCCGCTCGAGGCTCCTTTCGGCCAGGCCCTCGAGCGCCGGGTCGGTCCTCTTCAGGGCCGCGGCGACGCCCTGCTCGCCCAGGTAGGCCTCTCTCACGCCGCCAAATAGGCGGCCGAAGAGCGCCTCTATGCCCACGGGGTCCTCCTCCTCGAGGTAGGCGGCCTTGGCCTCCTCGAGGCGCCCCGGCTCCAACGCCGCCGCGGGCTCTAGCCCGCACCACCGGAGGTGACGGGCCACGGCCGGTTCGATGATGGTGACGGCCGGCCGGGGGTAGATGATGGGCATGCGCCGGCCGAAATGATGGTAGAGGTCGCGGTAGAGGGCGAAATAGCTCGTCTCGCCCGGGCCCGCGACGTGGGCGAGGACGGGGAAGAGGGCATCCTGGGCCACCGGGCGCAGGACCACGTTGGGGCTGAAACGTTCCGGCCGCCTGGCGGCCTCCTCGAGGAGCTCCTTCCCGTCGAGCACCTCGGCCCCGGCCTCCGGACCGGCCCGGAACCTGCCCGGACCCTCCCGGTAGAGCGGGACCCGCTCGGTCCCGCGGTAGAGGTAGAGGTTCGCCGCCGCCGGGTCCTTCTGGACCTGCGGCTCGAGGCCGAGCGCCTTCACCTTCTCCCGCCCGGCGGCGAACACCGCCGCGACGGCCGCGTTCTCCGCCAGCATCCGGCGGAAGACCGGCCCCAGCAGGGCCCGGAGTCCGGGAAGGAGGGGGTTCGCCAGGACCAGGCCGTGGCGGCCGAAGAGAAAGAGCATGAGGCGCCCGAACCAGTCGCCGAGGTTCTGAGACCGGCGGGCCGTCTCCCGCAGGACCTCCACGACGTCGGGGCGGAACTGCGCCCCGGAGAGGAGCGAGTCGACCTCGTCGACCACGGCCAGGGCGGCCTCGCCGGCGGGAAGGAAGCCGACCGACGTCCGGGCCGGATACCCCGGGCCGGGGTCGTAGACGCACCTCGCGAGCTCCCCCTCAGGGGTCAGGATGTCCACAGGGGCCACCTCGGCGAGGTCGTGGTCCTCAGCCCCGACCCAGAAAACGCAGACCACCGGCGTGTCGGGCCCGAGAAGGGAGGACAGGGCCTTCGCCAGCTGAAGGGCCGCGGCGGCCTTCCAGAAGGTGTAAAGGGGACCCGTCAGGACCCCGGGCTGCTGGGCGGAGATGACCACCACCGACCGCGGGTCGGCCAGAGCCGCGGCGCCCTTCAGACTCTCGGCCGGAGCCCCCAGGGAACGGTTGTAGTCCTCCAGCAGGCGGGAAAGAGCCCGGCGGTCGCCCGCGAAGGTCCGGAGCTCCTCACACCTGGCGGCGTAAGAGCCCTGCTCGTGGGGGGAGTAGTCGAAGAGGTGGGCCACCTCGCCGAACCGGTAGAGGTACCTCTCCAGCAGAGGGTAGCGCGGGTCGATGACGGGTGCCGTGGTCATCCCGGAGTCCGGCATGTCGCGGGAAGGGCCTCCCTTTCTCCAGATGTCAGATGTCATTCGGGTGAATCTTCCCGCCCTCTTGCCCGTTCGGCATCACCTTGAGGATGCCGAACTCGATTCCCGCCACGCGCTCCAGGGCCTCCTCGTCAAGGGGGGTCCAGATGGTGGCCCGCCGGCGCCGCCAGTCGATGCCAGCCAGGGAGCCGACCCCCAGGAGCTCCCGCTCGCGGTCGAGAAGTCCGACGAGAAGGTTCTCGAACCGGTCGACCTTGGTCAGGAAGACCTCGGAGACCCCTTCGCGCTCCTTGATGCGTTCGATACCCTCGAGCTCGAAGTACCCCCGGGCGACGATGAACACCCCGTCGGGCAGCCACTCGGCGTGGACCACCTTGCACCGGAGGTCGTCGGCGAGCAGGCGGACCTGGCTTTCCCCCATCGGTCGCCCCGTGAGGTAGGTCGTGCGGAAGAGGGCCGTCCTCTCGAGGTCGAACTCGCGGGGGGCGGCCGAGGCGAGGTACTGGCGGAAGGCCCTCTCACGGTAGGCCCTCCGGTCGCGGCGTCCCTTCTCGACGGCCCTCGGGGAGACCGGGAGTCTCAGGACGCGCAGGCCCGGGCTCGCCAGTGTCTCCCAGGGCCGGAGGAGGTGCTCCACCTCCAGGTCCCTCTGGAGGGCCACGAGGTGTGTCGGCCGGAGAAGCTCTATCTTGGCGTTCTTCAGGAACCGCGCCGTGCGTCCCCACACGAGTCCCGTGGTGTCGATGATGATGACGTCGGGCGAGGCGGCGGCGGCCCGGTCCACGGCCGTCTTGACGGCGGCGATGGTCGTGAAGCTGAGGAGCTCCGGAGAATTCGACCCCACGAAGCAGGCGAAGGACGGCCGGATGTCGCGGAGCCGCTCGACGGGACCGTCGGCGAAGCCGACCCCGACCGAGCCCGGAGGCCCTATCTCCGACTGCCCCACATCGGCGTCGACCACAGCGACTTTCAGCCCGGCCCCGACGGCCATGCCGGCCAGGAAGGCGGCCAGGGTCGTCTTGCCCGTGTCGGTGGCGCCGAGGAGGAAGACCTTGAGGGGGCGCTCCTCGCAGGCCATGATCTGTTCTGCTGCTTTCTTCCACTCTCTCAAGAGGACGTCACCCCTCCCGGACGCCGGCGCACAGGACCGTCCGGCCCTAGCGGTCCTCACCGTCGGCGGCCGGCACGTAGAAGGAGAGGACCGTGTTCCCGTAGCGGTACTCCCGGGCGAGGACAAGGGTCCGGGTGCGCTCCGGCAGCTCTTCGGTCCGGTGCCGCTGAACGTAGACCCTTCCCCCCGCGTCGAGGATCCCTGTCTCGTCGATGAGAGACAAGACCCTGGGCCCCAGGCCGCGGAAGTAGGGCGGAGCTACGCCGATGATACCGAACCGTTTACCTTTCCTGGCCAGCCGGGGGACTTCCTTCAACACGTCCCCGCAAATGACGACCGCCCGGTCGCCGAGGCCGGTCACCGCAAGGTTGTGCCTTATCACGGCGACAGCCTTCGGGCTCTGCTCGACCATCACCACACCGGCCGCTCCGCGGCTGAGCGCCTCTATGCCGTAGCTGCCCGTCCCGGCGAACAGGTCGAGCCACATGACACCGGGCGTGACGCCCTGGAGGATATCGAAGAGAGCCTGCCTCACCCGGACCAGCGGAGGTCGGGTCCCGAGCCCCGGGACCGTCTTCAGCTTCCGCCCCCGCGCCCGCCCGCCGAGCACGCGCACCGCCAGCACCACCGCCTCCGCGCCCGGAGGGTCACTCCCCGTCGTCCCCGGCGGGCCTGGTCCCCTTGAAGAGGTGCCGGTCCAGGGTCCGGTGATAGGAGGTCCAGCGTGACTCCGGGTCGCGCTCGTCCTCGCTCCGGAGGAACTCCCGGAACGTGTTCAGCTTTCCGTCGAGGTCGTCCGCGTAATGCAGGGCGAGGGCCTCCATGGTCTGGGGCCGCTTCGGAGACCCCCACTCGTACTGCCCGTGGTGGCTCAAAATCATGTGACGCAGGACCAGCAGGGTCTCGGCCGGAAAGCCCTCCACCCGCCTCGCCCGCTCGGTCACCATCTCCGCCCCCAGAACGATGTGCCCGATGAGACGCCCTTCATCGGTGTAGTCGAACCGGCGGTTCCAGAAGAGCTCCCTGATCTTCCCGACGTCGTGCAGGAGGGCGCCTGTCAGGAGGAGGTCGGCGTCAAGGTGCGCGTAGCGGGCGGCGATGTCGAGGCAAAGGCCGGCCACGGACAGGGTGTGCTCGAGAAGGCCGCCCAGGGTGGCGTGATGGATCAT
>DPMO01000061.1 GCA_003541445.1 Clostridiales bacterium
CCGAAGGCCTCCTTGAGGGCGGCGAGACCTGCCCGGACCCGGCCGACGTCGGCCATCATCCTCAGGCTGAAGCCGAACGCCCCGCCGAGGCTCCCGACCAGGGCCCCGTCCTCGGCGGCCACGAGGCCGCAGGCCCCCAGGTACAGGGCCAGGCTGCCCACGGTCGCCAGGTCGCGCCCGCTGAGCAGGATGACCCTGACCCCCGCCCTCTCCAGGAGGCGGATGGTCCTGACGGCCTGGAGGTCGAGCAGGAGGTCGCCGTCTGTGAGCGTGCGGTCCACGTCGGTGGCCAGGGCCTTGAACCCCAACTCGTCGCCCCCCTCGGTCTCAGCCCGCGACCTTGTTGAGGGTCTCGTGGATGTCCTTCAGGGCCGGGTACAGCCGGCGGTGGACTCCGCTGTAGAGCTCCTCGTAGACGGCCACGTTCTCCTCGTTCGGCTCGAAGACGCGGTCGGCCTTGGTCATGTTGGCCACGGCCTCGTCGGTGTCCTTGTACCAACCGGCGGCCACGGCCGCGTTGATGGCCGCCCCGAGGGCGCAGGTCTCGATGGTGCTCGGCCTGGCCGCGGGCACGCCGAAGACGTCGGCCGTTATCTGCATGGCGACGTCGGACTTCGCCCCGCCTCCGGAGACCTTGAGCTCGGTGATCTCGGTCCCGAAGTCCCGCTCGAGGATGGGGATGCCGTCCTTGAGGGCGTAGGCTATCCCCTCGAGGATGGCCCGGTAGAGGTGGGCCCTGGTGTGGACGTCCGTCCAGCCCACGACCGCGCCGCGCGCCTTCGGGGCGAGGGCGGGGTGGGGGGTCCAGTACGGCTGGACCACGAGCCCGTCGGAGCCGGGCGGTATCCGCGCCGCCTCGCGGTTCAGGATCTCCTCCGTCGGGAGCCCCTCCTCCCGGGCCTCGAGCGTCTCCCGGTACCCGAACTGGTCGCGGAACCACGACACGAGCCAGTAGCCCCGGAAGAGGAAGAACTCCGGGTTCCACGCCCCGGGCACCGCGCTGGGCCAGGTGTAGTACTCGAGGGTGGGCGAGGCCATGTAGGTCCTGGAGGTGGTCCCGACCACGGCCGCGGTCCCGTAGCTGAGGACGGCCGTGCCGTGACCCGTGCACCCCGAGCCCAGGGTCTCGCACTGCTTGTCGCCGGCCGAGGCCACGACGGGGAGGCCTTCGGGAAGGCCGGTCTCTTCGGCCGCGGCGGCCGTGACCGTCCCGAGGACCTCGCCCGGCGGGCGGAGTTCAGCCATCTGCTCCGGACGGCAGCCGACGATGTCGAACATCATGTCGTGGTCGTACCACTTCTGGCTGGTCATGTCGAACGGCCACACGCCGACCTGCATCCCGGTCGAATCGGCGAACCGGCCGGTGAGCTTGTAGGTGAACCAGCCCGCTACGGTGAGGAAGCGTGCCGCCCTGCGGTGGACCTCCGGCTCGTTGAGCCGGAGCCAGTTCATCTTGGACAGGGCCGCGTAGAGCTTCAGAACCTCCGGCATGCCCTCCGGGATTTCGACCCCTTCGGCCCGCCGCTGGTCCAGCCAGATGATGGAGGCCCGGAGCGGGTCGCCCCTCTCGTCGGTGGCGATGAGGTTGGCCCGCTGGGTCGTGATGGCGCAGGCGGCGAGTTCGTCCCTGTCGAACTCGGGGCGGGCCATGAGCCTCCTCAGGACGAGGCACAGCTTCTTCCAGTAGTCGGCGGGGTCCTGCTCGGCCCAGCCGGGCTTGAGCGAGAAGTAGGGCTCGTGCGGGGCGGCCTCGCGGGCCACCATGCCGCCCCTGCGGTCGAAGACGATGGCCCTCACGCTCTGGGTCCCCGAATCGATGGCCAGCACGTAGGGCTTCTCCGTCATGGGCTCTCCTCCCCTTCGGCCCCCCCGCGACGGGAGCCGGCGGCGGGCTCGGCGACCGGCTCGGGCTCCCAGGTGGGGTCAACCTTCCTGTAGTAGTCGAAACACTTCTGTTTGATGAAGAGGCGCTTCATCTCAAGCATCTCGGCCGTGACGGCGCCGATCTCGACAAGGTACTCCTCCAGCCTGGCCAGGGTCGGCCGGAAGGTCGGGCAGCCGGGGGCGATGAGCCCCTCCCGCCGGATGAGGAGCGAGTTGCGCAGCTCCTTCACCGGGCCGGTCGCCGCGCTGGCGCAGTCTCCGAGGACGATGGTGTGCTTGGGTTCGGACGGCAGCCTGGAGGGGACCTTCGGGTCGGACCCGACGATGACGCTCCATTGCCGCGGGGCCGTCAGGCCGAGCTGGCGCCCGATGAGCGCGGTCATGAGCCAGCACCACGGGCAGGCCCCCCCGATGAAGACGTGGACGTTCTCGAAGGAGCCCGTCACGAAGCGGTCAAGAGGCCTGAACCAGTTGAAGGGCGGCTGGAACCTCCGCCTGACCTCCTCGACGGCCCTCCCCCTGACCTCGATGTCGCCCAGGTCGGCCGGCCCCATCCGGGCGTGGGCGGCTATCCTCACGGCGGGGACATCGAGGGGGTCGAAGCCCATCACGCTGGCGCCGACGGCGTCGGTGGCCACGACGTTGTCCCCGGCCATGATGAGGTTCATGGGGACGGGCACGCCGTACTCCCCGGCCCCGTCCCCTTCCATGGCCAGAAGACCGTCGACGATGACGAGGTCGGGCTGCCGCACCCGGAGGATGTCGACGAGCTTCACGTCGAGGTCGTCGCGGTGGCCGTAGTACTTCTCCTCATCGGTGAGCAGTCCCTGGAAATTCTTGATGCCCATGGTGATGAGGGTGTTGACATGGGTCTTCATAGCGCAGAGGTCTACCAGGACGTCGGCCCGCAGGACGATCTCGGGGTAGTCGAGCTGGTGGTGGACGACCCCGCCGGGCACCTCGACCCTCACCCGCGGGGTGTCGTCGAGGCAGACGATGTCGCCTCCCGCCTGCTCCACCGCCCTCTTGACCCCCAGCTCGCGCATCACGCGCTCCGTCGTCTCGCCTCGTCCCATCTTCGTCCCGACACTGACCCCCTCGACGACGGTCACGCGCCTGGCGCCGGCCGCCCGGCACAGTTCGACAACGGCCGCGGTGGTGTGGCGGTCCACGGAGACCGGTGGCGGATAAGGGGCGAAGATGTTCGTCTTGATGACCACGTGGGAGCCCGGGCCGACGAAACGCCCGACGCCTCCGAGAAGGTCCACGGCCTCGCGGACCATGCCCCGGATGCGGGAGGC
>DPMO01000067.1 GCA_003541445.1 Clostridiales bacterium
GGGTTTGGGCATGAAGGTGGCGTGGAAGTTATGCCGCATGGCGATGGTCCTCACCACGAGGCGGAAGGTCGCGATGTTATCCGCCGTCTTAAGGGCGTCTGCGTACATGAAGTCGATCTCGTGCTGACCGGGCGCCACCTCGTGGTGGGAGGCCTCGACCTCGAAACCCATCTCCTCCAGGGCCAGGACCATGTCCCGGCGGGCCGCCTCGCCGAGGTCGACCGGGGAGAGGTCGAAGTAGCTGCCCTGGTCGTGGGTGCGGGTCGTCGGCCGCCCGTCCTCGTCGAGGTGGAAGAGGAAGAACTCGGCCTCCGGGCCGGCGTACATCGTGTAGCCCATCTCGGAGGCCTCGGCCAGGACCCTCTTCAGGCAGGTGCGCGGACAGCCGTCGAAGGGCGTCCCGTCGGGGTTCAGGACATCGCAGATGAGCCTGGCCGTGCTGCCGCCCTTGTCATTGGCCTTCCAGGGGAAGACGGCGAAGGTGGCAGGGTCGGCCTTGAGGAGCATGTCCGACTCCTCTATCCTCACGAAGCCGTGGATGGAGGAGCCGTCGAAGAGGAGCTGGCCGTCGAGGGCCTTCTCGACCTGGTCGACGGGTATGGCCACGTTCTTGGTCACCCCGAGGATGTCGGAGAACTGGAGGTGGACGAACCTCACGTTCAGCTCGTCGCATTTCCGGAGGACGTCTTCAGCGGTGTAGTCCGGCAAAGCGCTCTTCCCCTTCCTGTGCCGGCGGTGCCGGCGGCCCCTTACCCTGCCGGCGGTGCCGCCGGCCCGGTCTCATTCCTCGGTCTCGCCCCCGGCGGGCCGGAGGGCGGGCCTGGGCTCACCGCGGCCCCGTTCGGGCCTGGCCGCGGAGCGGCCCGGAGAGCCGCCCGGGGACCTGCCCGCCGACCGGCCGACGCCCGTGAGACGGTAGGCGTCACCGGGGTTCAGGCGGTCGAGGCTGCCCGAGGGCCCCTTCCCGAGGAGGCGGACCCGCGCGTCCTCGTAGAGCTCGAGACGGCGGCGCGGGTCGGCCGGGGGCCCGGCCGTCCCGGTCGGGAGTCCCGGGGCGGGCCGGCCCTCGCGCCGCTCGAGCAGATTGCCGATGCCCTCGAGGTCGAAGCCCTCCTCGAGGAGGCGTTTGATCTCGAGCAGGCGGCGGATGTCGGCCGGAGAGTACAGGCGGCGGTTGCCCCGGGTGCGGGCGGGCTTGAGGAGGCCGGCCTTCTCGTAGTACCGGATGCGCCGCCGGGTGAGGCCGGTCATCTTCTCGGCCACGGCCATCGGGAACAGCGCGGCGTCGTCCGGTACGCGTGGCATCCCATCACCCCAGGAGGCGGCCGGAGCCCGTTTGGTCGCATTATATGGCCCCGAAGGCTACGGGGTCAACGGGTGGTGTCACAAGGATGTCATCTGTGTGTCACTTTCGGGCGGAATGATTGAGATGCCGTGTCACGCCCCCACCCTGCCCACCGTAGGATGGTCCTGCGTCGGCGAGACGACGTGACACCACGAGAGAGGCCTGCGGCCCCGGCCGCGCGCCCGGGCCCGCAGGCCTCCGGGAAGAGGATGGGGATATGGGCGGCAGCAAGAAGCGGGCCCGGAGTGCAGGCACAGGAACCACCGAGAAGCGCGCGAGGCGGAAGACCAAGGCCAAGGCCGGGTCGGGGAGCCTGCGGCCCGCGGCGACCAGACCCGGACGCGTGCGCAAGGTCTTCCCCGGCGGCAACACGGCCGAGGGGTTCTACTCCTTCTACGACCAGATCGCCCGGCCCGACGCCAACAAGATATTCGTCATCAAGGGCGGCCCGGGAGTCGGCAAGTCGACCTTCATGCGGAAGATAGCCGAGTCGATGCGGGACCGCGGCTATGACGTGGAGCTCCACTGCTGTTCCTCGGACAACGACTCCCTGGACGGCGTCTACATCCCGGCCCTCGACGTGGCCCTCATCGACGGGACGGCCCCCCACGTGGTCGACCCCAAGAACCCCGGCGCCGTGGACGAGATTGTCCATCTCGGCGACTACTGGGACGAGGGGGCCATGCGGGCCAACCGCAGGCAGATCCTCGAGCTGAACCGGGAGGTGGGTCGCCTTTTCCGCCGCGCCTACGCCTGGCTGGCCGCGGCCCGCATCTTCCTCCACGAGGTCGAGAGCTACTACCAGGACACCGGGGCCCTGGACCGCGGAAAGCTCAACCACGTGGCCGGGGAGCTCATAGAGGAGATTTTCGGCCGGGCCGAGTGCCGCCGCCGCACACCCAGGGACAGGCACCTCTTCGCCACGGCCATAACGCCGGAGGGGCCGGTGAACTACCTGGAGACCATCGTCGGGCATCTGGACCGCCGGTACATCATCGCCGGCGACGACGGCACGGAGAAGAACACCCTCATCGGCCGGGTCCTCGACGCGGCCCTCATGCGGGGTTACGACGTGGAGGTCTTCCACTGCGCCCTCGAGCCCGACAAGGTGGACCACGTGGTCATCCCCGAACTCGGCGTGGCCGTCATCAACGCGGTCGAGCCCCACTTCTACCGCCACCAGCAGCCCGGCGACCGGGTCATAGACACCATGCAGTACGTCGACACGGGCATCCAGGAGGCCTACCTCGGCGAGAGGACCAGGGCCCGGGAGATGTACCGCGAGGCCTTCGACCAGGCCGTCTGGTTCATCAGCAAGGCCAAGCAGGTCCACGACGAGATGGAGGAGTACTACGTCCCCAACATGGACTTCGACAAGATAGAGGAGCGCCGACGGGAGGTGGAGGCGAGGATACTGGAGTTGGCGGGGGAGACGCTGGCCCAGTAGGTGTACCAGCCCCCGATTAATACCTTCGGCCGGACAGTCATGTCCTAGAATGCCTGTAAAAAGATGAGAGTCTGGGCTACCTGTTGGCCGAGGAGTTGCGACAGAAAGACGATGTTCGCGACAGCATGGGCGACGTGTTCCGCTCGGGGGGTGCCGGACGATCGGGGAACTCTTGGAAGCCGAAACGACGGAGCAGCTCGGCCGCGAGCCGTACGAGGAGGAGGCGCAGCGATGGTCCTCGGGGGTATCACAACGGCTGCAAGAAGCGGAAGCTCTGCACGACAAAAGGGGTCATCGAGGTCCAGGTCCCCCAGGTCCGCGACTCTGAGGAGGTCGTCCCTGCTGGGCCCACAAGAGGAGGAACGTCCTGGACAAGGTGCCCGAGGAGGTCCGGCCTCTTCTGAAGCCCTATCTGGAGGTCGTCCGTGACGCGCCCGACACGAGACCGGCCGCCGCCTACGAGGAGGTCGTAGGCATGGTGAACATAAGCGGAGACAGGTGCAGCGCTACCCCGAGGAGCGGCAGTCCAGGAACCAGCAGCACAATCAGCAGGAGAGGACGGCCATTGTGGCATGACCCGAGCCTCCTCTTTTACAGACAAAACGGGACTTGACCTCGCCGGACCCGCTCTTATCTGCCGGACCCACAGAACCGTCCTCTGATACAGGAAGGGACTCCTCGTTTGCTCCCGAATTAGCTCTTGAGCCTCCGGGTACCTGTTCCAGAGAGGTCGATGGCCCAGGCTTTCACCGGAGGTGACTGTCGTGTACACTACTGACCACTTACCGCAGGCCAACAGGTTCCCTCTTGTAATGACAGTGGTCGATGCTGTGGCCGCTGGCGCCAGAACCCATGAGGAAGTTGCGGCTGCTGTAGGTGGATACAGGAAGAGACAAGGAGCTTACTATCGAAAGGCCGCAGAGCTTCTCGGGCTGGTTTCGTTAGAAAGCCCAGACCACATCGTTCTTACTCCGGCCGGCCGCCGTTTTGTGGCCATGACCCCCGCGGAGAAGCATCTGCATATAACTAGACAGCTTGTACGACTGGGCCTCATCGGTAAAATAGTTGATGAACTAAAGGCAAAGCCACAAGGGCTTACGAGAGAAGAGATTCACGGACTGGTCGCAACGCTTGTCCCCGGAACAACACCCAAGATGATTCAAAGACGAACCTCCACCATACTCTCGTGGCTCAAGTACTTCGGCCTCATCAGCGAGAGACAGGGTCAGGTTCGCCTAACTTCTCTCCCACTCGACTTCGCTATGTGGGAAGTGGAATCCGGTGTCCAACAGGCAGTCTGCAACCATCAGAAATCTCGCCCCCAGCCGCGACTTCTGAAAGGTTTGAACGCCATGCACAAGCCCGATCCCGTTCCCACGGGCAGAGATGGCCCAAGCGTCTATGTTGTTGATGCTGCGAAGGTAGAACGTGCCGAGTGCGCCCACGAGCGTCTGGTCAGGAGTATGGCCCTGCACCTTCTCTCGCAGAACCTGCTCCCTAGACGGAACGCGTATATCGACCTCTACACCCGTAGCGATGCTGAGGAATGGCTGTTTGAGATGAAGAGCTGCACACCTCAGAACATCCACTCGCAAGTGCGCTCAGGTCTAGCCCAGCTGTATGAGTATAGATACTTGCAGAGAATGAGGCCCACTGCACATCTCATCCTAGTGCTTGAGACTCAGCCACCCCCAGATAGTGCTTGGCTAGTCGACTACCTGGTGCGCGATCGCGAAATAGCGGTTATCTGGGCAACACCCGACAATGGCTTTGCGTATCCCGATACATGTGCATATATGGTCCGGGGGTTAAGGCTTTAAGCTAAGCTGCGGTTCTCAGACCGAACACCATCACTGCCTAGCTCGGTGATTCCCCAAGCCTCGAGAAACCGCCCGCGCGGTAGGCCGGCAGCCACCGCCTGTCATGTCAAGGCCGCCTGAGGATCTCGGGCGAGATCCTCCGGGCCTTTGCCTCCCCGGGAATGGCATAGCATAGACCTCCGCGAGAATGCTCTGCCGTATGCGCCGCCTCTCTGAGAGGGGTCCCTGTGGACCTGGCGATCGCGCCCAGAGAGACCCGTCAAACCCCTTGTCCGAGTAGAAGACCTTAATAAAACTCAGAATGCCGTTCTAGTCCGGGTTAGACCAAGAAAGCCCGAGGTCCCGACCCGCCAGCCAGAGGTGGTACGCTTCCAGAAGCACGGCCTTCGAGGCCGCGTTACGCGTCCACGTCCCGAGGCCCAGGCCCTGCCCGAGCCAGGCTCCTACCGGTAGCGCGACGGGCGATACTGATGAGCCCCGCGAGCAACTCCTTGACCCTGCGAGCAAGACCGTTAAGTCAGGCCCAGACAAGTTGCCGGCCAAGGCCGAACCTGGCCGAAGCAGGACAGTGGACGCGGTGCCCGCAGGTGTCGTACAAAACCTTTGACGAACCCGGCAATTTCCTGTACCCTTGACACTAACGAGACCCGTCGTCACCTGAACCCCCGGGGTCCTTCGGCAAAAGCTCGGCCCGGGGTTCGCCTTTCTGCCGGAACCCAAGAACCGGTGCTCCTCACGCCGGTTCTTTAACCCATTCGGGCAGCGAATCCGAGAAGAAGGCATCAGCTGCCGGCCAAAGAATGTGAGCCAGTACAGCGGAACGTATTCCGTTGGCGGTGAGTAAGCGTGTCACGAAAGACAACTACAGGGCGCGTGTTAGAAACCATGGTCCTTCCCGCTCTGGCTCATGGGGGGTACGACTGGCACGAGCAAGAGGTGGTGGGCACCCGCTTGGGCGGAGGCCTCCACAAGGTCGACCTGTTGGCCTGGTCTCCGGAGAAAGCCTTCCTGATCTCTCTGAAGTGGCAGCAAACCTCCGGCACGGCGGAGCAGAAGGTCCCCTTCGAGGCGATATGCCTCGCCGAAGCCGTACTTCGAAGTGAGGGTCACCTGGACAAGGCGTATATAGTACTCGGTGGGCCCGGTTGGAAACTCAGAGACTTCTATGTCAGCGGTGGCCTTCGTGAACACCTCACCCACGCCGACCTGGTTGAGATTGTAACTCTAGAGGAGTTCATCGCCCGGGCCAACCAAGGTCGCCTCTGAGAAGAAGGGAAAAGCAGCCCGACGAAGAAGTAGGGAACACTCGTTCGATCTATAAGGAAGGGCGGGTGGCCAAGGATGGCGGAACCCCGTACCCACCAACCGCTGTCACCCCCCTTGAAGTGGGCCGGAGGCAAGCGTTGGCTGCTACAATACTTGCGCCCTGTCTGGAAAGACCATGCACACCGTCGCTTGGTTGAGCCACTCGGGGGCGGGCTCGCTATAACCTTAGGGCTACGCCCGCAACGGGCTTGGATTAACGATATCAATCCACATTTAATCAACTTCTACAGGTGGGTTAAGCAGGGCCTGGATCTGCCCTTTTCCGAGAAGGACCACAATCCAGAAGCCTACTATAGGTACAGGGCCAGGTTCAACCAACTAATTGCTAACGGTGGGGCCACCTCCAAAGAGGCCGCTCAACTCTTCTACTACCTCAACCGCACATGCTATAACGGGCTGTGCCGGTTCAACGCCAGTGGCGAGTTCAATGTACCCTTCGGTAAGTACAAGAGAATCCAGTATGCGCGTGGGTTCCCTCACCACGAGGAGGCCTTCAAGGAGTGGGAGTTCACCTGTGGAGACTTCGAGAAGATGACCGGACTTGAGCCCGAGGACTTCATCTATGCGGACCCGCCGTACGATGTCGAGTTTACGAAGTACGCTAAGGACGGCTTCTCATGGGAGGACCAGGAGAGACTGGCGCAGTGGCTCGCCAAACATCAGGGTCCTGTGGTCATCTCGAACCAAGCGACGGCGCGAGTGAAGGACCTGTATGCCCTCCACGGGTACCTGATGTACGAGGTCCCGGGACCTCGTCGGATCAGCTGCAACGGAGACCGAAGGCCGGCTCTTGAGGTGCTGGCCTTCAGGAACGTGGAGTTGCCAAACTCGCTCCGCGAGATGCTTGAAGTGGCTGGCGCCCGGACACAAGCTAACAACGAGGCGTAGGCCGGCACTCCTCGGCAGTACGGCGCAACGCACTCCCTGATTTACCAGTCTGACACCCTGTTCAGCCCGGTTGCATCATACCCCGACTTCTCCCCCCTCACCCGCTCCTCTTCAGCTTCCCGGTGCGCATGGCGTAGTTCTCCCCGAGGGAGAAGACCAGGAGGCCGAGCGGGATGAGGACCAGCCCGGTCAGCAGGAGCCGCCCCACGAAGGGGAACAGGTCCACCAGAGGAGCGCCCTCGAGAAGAGCCATCCTGACGGCCTTCAACGTGTAGGTCGCCGGAGAGAGGACCGAGAACGGATGAAGCCACGACGGCAGGACCTCTATCTCGTAGTACACCCCCGAGACGAGCAGGATGAACCCTTCCATGATGTGGGTGGCCTGCGAGCCGCGCTCGGTCGAAAGAAGCGGCAGGACCGCCGCGATGAGCCCCAGCCCGATGAAGGAGACGCTCGAGACGGCCAGGACGACCAGGCCTCCGACGAGGTTCGCCCCGCTGAGGTCGAGGTCGAAGAACAGGGCCACCGCGCCGAGCACCACGACCGACCTCACCAGCCCGTAGATCACGGCGTACATGCACATCCCGCCGAGATGGGTCAGCCGGCGGATGGGGGCCATGAAGGTGTACTCGATGGTCCCCTCCCAGCGCTCCCAGGCCACGGACTCGGAGACGTCGTGGAAGATGACCGAGAGGAACCCCCACAGGAGACCCCCGACGACGAGGTACAGGACCTTCGGGCCGGCCTCCCCCGGGGTCGTCACCCCTATCAGGGCAATGGTCAGGGTGTTGACGATGGTGTAGAAGAGGAAGACGACCTCCCAGCCGAAGTAGCGCTTGGTGAGGTACCAGTTCCGTTCCACGAACCCCAGGGCGGCCCCGAGCTCGGCCCTGAGGGACGGGCGTCCCGCCCTCTCCGCCTTCGTCTCGACGTCCTTTCTCATACGTCCTCCTCCCCCGGCCATTCCTTACCGGTGACCTCGAGGAAGACGTCCTCGAGGCTGACCGTCCCGTCCCCGCCGGGCCTGCCGTAGGTCTCCTTCAGCTCCGAGGGCGTCCCCTCGGCCACGAACCTGCCCTCGTCGATGAAGGCCACCCGGTCGCAGAGGCGGTCGGCCTCGCTCATGTCGTGGCTGGTCAGGAGCACCGTCGTGTCGTGGGTCTCCCGGACCTCGAGGATGAAGTCCTGGACCTCCCGCTTGGAGCGCGGGTCGAGCCCTGTCGTCGGCTCGTCGAGGAGCAGGAGCACCGGCGAGGTGAACAGGGCCCGGGCCACGGCCACCTTCTGCTGCATCCCCCTGGACAGGTTCTCCAGGGACCCGAAGGCCTTCCGTCGGTTGAACCCCAGCCTCTCGAGGATGTCGAGGGCCTTCTCCGTCCCCTCGCGGGGCGGGTAGCCGTACAGCCGGGCCGCGTAGCGGAGGTTCTCCAGGGCCGAGAGCTTCTTGAAGAACGAGGCCTCGACCGAGACCCGGTTGATGAGCCGGCGAACGGCCAGACGTTCCTTGACCACGTCGTGGCCGAACACGGTCACCGAGCCGGCGTCAGGCAGGAGCAGGGTGGCTATCAGCCGGACGAGGGTCGACTTCCCCGAGCCGTTCGGGCCCAGGACACCGAAGATCTCGCCCCGCCGGATCTCGAAGCTGACCCTGTCGACGGCCCGGACCGGCGTCGGCCTGGTCCTCAGGTACCGCCACCGCCCCACCAGGCCCCGGTACTCGGGCAGGTAGGCCAGGGTCTCGTCACGTTCGTAGAAGGTCTTGCTGACCTCCCTGCAGACGACCGCGCTCCCTGCTGTCGTGGACATGCCGCTCTGCTCTCCCGTTCCCGCGTTCTTCGGTCTTCGCCTGGTCTTCCCGAGCCGGGCCCCTCGTAGGGCCTCTCCGGAAAGAGACGGGTCACGGACCGCCCGCGACCTGCGGACCCCGCCCGTGACCCGTGGTCTGACCGTCTCCGAGGGACGCTCAGGCCCCGGCGACCAGGTCGGCCGCCACGTCGAACAGGCCGGACTCACTCAGCTCTCTCGCGTGGAACCGGCGCACCGTCGGCGGCCTCCCTTGGCTCGGGTATCGACACACTCCGGGATTATACCCCCGCCCCTTCCGCACTGTCAACGAAGCGCACTACAAAGGTAGCTGTCAAGCAAACGTGGGCAGAGCCCCATCGGCCTTGGTTTTTCAGAACCTCGCCACAGGCTCGCGAGCCCGCGGCTGCTATCGGGCCCTCCGGCAGGCGGCCCGAGCCGTCGGCGGGCCGGGTGCCGGCTGCCAGCCCCTTCACGTGGAAGTCCGCACTAGAGCGGCCACTGGGGGG
>DPMO01000266.1 GCA_003541445.1 Clostridiales bacterium
CCCAAGGACCGCGACATCGCCATGGTGTTCCAGAACTACGCTCTCTACCCCCACATGAACGTCTACGAGAACATGGCCTTCGGGCTGAAACTGCGGCGGTTCCCCCGGGCGGAGATCGACCGCCGGGTGAAGGAAGCGGCCGACATCCTGGGTATCGGGGACCTGCTCAAGCGCAGGCCGAGACAGCTCTCCGGCGGCCAGAGGCAGCGGGTGGCCCTCGGGCGGGCCATCGTCCGTGAGCCGCAGGCCTTCCTAATGGACGAGCCCCTCTCGAATCTCGACGCCAAACTGCGGGTGCAGATGCGCACCGAACTCCGGAAGCTCCACCAGCGGCTTCAGGCCACCACCATCTACGTCACCCACGACCAGACCGAGGCGATGACCATGGGGGACCGGATCGTGGTGATGAACCAGGGGCGTGTGCAGCAGGTCGGCACACCCGACGAGATATACGGCCGACCGGCCAACCTGTTCGTCGCCGGGTTCATCGGGAGCCCGCCGATGAACTTCCTGGAATGCCGGGTGACCACCGGCGCCGCGCCCGCCCCTCCGGCGCCGGGAACGGCCCACGGCCCCGCCGGGGGCGCACCGGCCGAGGGGGCGAACCTCTGTCTCGACGGAGGCAGCTTCACGCTCAGGGTGCCGCCGTCCAGGGCCCAGGCCCTGCTCCGCTACAAGGGCCGGCCGGTGGTCGTGGGCATCCGGCCGGAGGACGTCCTGGCGGGCCCCGAGACGGAGCGGTCGGGCGAGCCCGTGTTCCAGGCCCGGGTGGAGGTCGTGGAGCCGCTGGGGGCTGAGGTCCACCTCTACCTGAAGGCCGGTCCGCACCTGATCACCGCCAGAGTGGGACCGGCCATCGCCGCCAGGCCGGGCGACCTCATCCCTGTGGCCCTGAGGATGGACAAGGTCCACATGTTCGACAAGGAGACGGGAGCGGCCGTCTGACCGAGCCGTCCGCGTCTAGGGCCCTCCGAGGAAACCGATGACGTCCCGGTTGAACTCCCGGGCCCGTTCGATGAGAGGACTGTGGCCGGCGCCCTCGTAGAGGACGAGCCGGGCCCTCGGGATGAGGGAGGCCAGAAGCCTCGCGTTCTCGACGGGGCAGAGCGCGTCGGCCGTCCCGTGGCAGACGAGGGTCGGCGCCCTGATGCGTCCGACCCGGGCGCTCTCGTCGAAGCGGGCGCAGGCCCGACCTTGGAGGAGGAACGTCCGGGGCGACACCCCCGACCCCAGGTGCCTCCGGACGACCGCGGCCGCCAGACGCGGGTGCTCCCGAGGGAAGTCCGGCCCGAACAAAGCCCGCACGGCCACCTCGAAGGCCCGTTCTGAGGGCAGTTCCCGGAGTCTCAGGAAGTCCCGCCAGAGCTCGGGGTCGGGCCTGGCGGCGGCCGGACCGCCGCAGGACGTCGAGCATAGGACCAGGCGGTCGACCCGCTGGGGCCTTTCGATGGCCAGGGTCTGGGCGATGTAGCCCCCCATCGAGACGCCCACCACGTGCGCCCTCTCGACGCCCAGGAAGTCGAGGAGCCGCAGGGCGTCTCCGACGAGCTCCGGCATGCCGTAGTCCCCGTCGGGCAGGGAACTGTCTCCGGTCCCGCGGTGGTCGTAGGTTATGACCCGGAAATGACGCGAGAAGACGCGGACCTGGCGGTCCCAGCCCCATCGCCCGACACCCAGGCCCATGACCATGAGGACCGGGGGGCCGCTCCCGCGCACGGAGTAGGCCAGCCTGACGCCGCCGACCGGCGGGGTGAGACCGTCCACCACCCGGCAAGCCTCCCGCACTCGTCCGCCCTCCCTTCCGCACTTCCGTCTGCCCCCCGCTCCACGGGGCCTTCAACAGGCGGCGGCCTCTTCCTCCAGCCAGCCCGGGTGTGTCATGGCGGGTTCCTGCGACCCGCCCGGCGGACATGCCGCCGGCGCCCAGGACCCGGTCCGGGGGCTGCCGGCGCCGTCCGCAGGACCTCGTGAGATCGGACAGGCCAAGGAAAGGCCCCGTACAATGGAGAAGGTGTGGGTGGAATACTCGATGAGCGGAGGGATGGCCGTGTCTCTGAACACGCTGGCCTTTGTCGAGGAGGAACTCGGTAGGCTCCACGAGACGAGCCTCTACAACGAGATCCGGACCCTGGAGAGCGAACAGGGGGCCTGGGTCGTCATCGGCGGCCGGCGCCTGCTCAACATGTGCTCTAACAACTATCTGGGCTTCGCGGCCGACCCGCGCCTGAAGGAGGCCGCCAAGCGCGCCGTCGACGAGTACGGGGTCGGACCGGGAGCGGTGAGGACCATCGCCGGGACGATGTCCATCCACGACGAGCTCGAGCGGGAGCTGGCCCGCTTCAAGAAGGCGGAGGCCACCATCGTCTTCCAGTCGGGGTTCAACGCCAATCTGGGGACGATCCCCGTCCTGGTCGGGCGCGGGGACATCATCTACAGCGACGAGCTCAACCATGCCAGCATAATCGACGGCTGCCGCCTCAGCCGGGCCGAGATCAAGCCCTACCCGCACCTCGACCTCGACGCCCTCGAGGAGATGCTCAAGGCCGACGCCGACAGGCCCGGCCGCAAGCTCATCGTGACCGACGGCGTCTTCAGCATGGACGGCGACCTGGCCGACCTTCCCGGCGTGGCCGAACTGGCCCGGAAGTACGGCTGCATCTCGATGGTCGACGACGCCCACGGCGAAGGCGTCCTCGGCTCGCACGGGCGGGGTATCGTCGACCACTTCGACCTCCACGGCCAAATCGACGTGGAGGTCGGCACCCTGTCGAAGGCCTTCGGCT
Source organism: Clostridiales bacterium (assembly GCA_003541445.1). GTDB lineage: Bacteria > Bacillota > Sulfobacillia > UBA995 > UBA9673 > UBA9673. Next base: position 2,784 of record DPMO01000266.1, read on the forward strand.
GTGTGGGCGGGTTCGTCGCCGGGCCGGCCGAACTCATCGACCTCCTGAAGCAGCGCGCGCGGCCCTTCCTCTTCTCGTCCTCGCTCACCCCGCCCGAGGCCGCGGCCAACATCGAGGCCGTCCGCATCCTCGAGGCAGACGACGAGCTGGTCTCCCGGCTCTGGGACAACGCCCGCTACTTCCAGGGCGAGATGCGAAGGCTCGGCTTCGACACGGGGAAGACCCAGACGCCGATAACCCCGGTCATCATCGGGGAGGCCGACCGCGCCCGCGAGTTCAGCCGGGCCCTCCTCGAGGCCGGCATCTTCGCCCAGGCCATCGGGTTCCCCACGGTGCCGCGCGGGACGGCCCGGATACGGGTGATGATCTCTGCCGCGCATACGCGCGAGGACCTCGACTTCGCCCTTGACGCCTTCGGCCGCATCGGGCGGGAGATGGGCATCATCTGACCTTGGACTACGGCGAGAAGGTCATCGACCATTTCCAGAACCCGAGGAACCTCGGCAGGCTCGACGACCCCGACGGCGTCGGCGAGTACGGCGACCCGGGGTGCGGGGACGCCTTCTGGGTCTACATCAAGGTCGAAGGCGGACGGATAGACGACATCCGCTTCCAGGTCCACGGCTGCCCCTCGGCCGTGGCCTGCGGGAGCGCGCTCACCGAGATGGCCAGGGGGAAGACCCTTGACGAGGCCCTCCGTATCAGCAACGAGGACGTCCTCCGCGCCCTGGGCGGCCTCCCCGACCCGAAGGAGCACTGCTCCAACCTCGGGGCGGAAGCCCTCCACCGTGCGGTCTACGACTACCTCCGGAGGATCTGCCCCTCGACACCGGGGACCTTCTGGGTGGAGGCCGTCGGCGAGGTGACCCGTGTGGCCGAGGTCTCGGACGAGGCGCCGCCGGACTTCCCCCGCCTGGCGGAGATAGCCGTCTTCCCGCGGTATCTCCAGGGGCTGGAGGGTCTGGAGCCCGGCTCCCACATATGGGTCGCCTACTGGATGCACGAGCTTCCCGAGGAGGAGCGGGGCCGGCTCAAGGCCCACCCCATGGGAGACCGGAGCCAGCCGGAGCGCGGGGTGTTCGCCCTGCGGAGCCCGGCCCGGCCCAACCCCATCGGCTGGACCCTCGCCCGCCTCCTCGAACGCCGCGAGGGCCGCCTTCTCGTCGACGGGCTCGACGCCCGCCCGGGCTCGCCGGTCCTGGACATCAAGCCGTGGACGGAAAGCGACGGGAAGAGGCGCGGGTGAAGCGCGCCTTAGGGAGGGTCAGCCGGCCGGGGCGGAGCCGC
>DPMO01000097.1 GCA_003541445.1 Clostridiales bacterium
GCCCCGAGCCCCCCGTGTGAGGGGCGTCCGGGAGGAATCGGCTCCCGGGAGGAGAATGCTCCCACTCCCCCAGGCAATTCCTGGAAGAGGACGGTGGATGAGCGTGAAGGTGACCGATGTCAGGGTGAGGCGGCTGAACCCCGAGGGGCGGATGAAGGCGGTGGCCTCCGTCACGCTCGACGGCGAGTTCGTGGTCCACGACGTGCGGGTCGTCGAAGGGCACAACGGGCTCTTCGTGGCCATGCCCAGCCGGAAGACGCCGGAGGGTGAGTTCAGGGACATCGCCCACCCCATAACCTCCGAGGCCCGTGAGCGCATCCAGTCGGCCGTCCTGAAGGCCTACAGCGAGGCGCAGGCCCTCGCTCTGGAGGCCGCCGAGGCGTAGCCCGGAGCGCTGAAGCGGGCGCGGTTCGATGGCACCGGCACAGGCCGCCGGTGCCCGTCCGAGGGAGCAGCAAGAGGAGTCAGCAAGAGGATGAGGTAGAAGGCGGCGGGCGCCCCACCCCCGGTGCCGGCGGGGGTGGGGCGGACCGCACGGCCCGCACCCTACGCAGGGCAGGGTTTCCTCCGGCCGGACAGAATACATGCGACCGGCCTGATGCGTTCGACTAGCTGGGCGGACAGGGGAGGAGCGTCTTGCCGGCAAGGCCTCTCAAGGTCGCCATCCTGGCGGCCGGCCACGGAAAGCGGATGCGGTCCGACCTGCCCAAGGTCCTCCACCCGCTGGCGGGGCGGCCGATGGTCGGCTACGTCGTCGACACCGCTCGGGCTCTCGGGCCCGAGCGGATCGTCGTCGTGGTGGGACACCGAGCGGAGGCGGTCAGGGCCTACCTCGGGGACCAGGTGACCTATGCCTTCCAGGAGCAGCAGCTCGGGACAGGACACGCCCTTCTCGCCGCCGAGGAGGCCCTCGGCGGCGAGGAGGCGGACCTGGTCCTGCTGTACGGTGACACCCCCCTTCTCAGCGTGGAGACCCTGAGGAGCCTCGTCTCACGCCACCGCGCCGGGGAGGCGGCGGCCACGGTCCTCACCGCCGTCCTGGAGGACCCCACGGGCTACGGCCGTATCATCCGCGGCGCGGGGGGAGCCATCACGCGCATCGTCGAGGAGGCCGACGCCACACCCGAGGAGAGGCAGACGAAAGAGGTCAACACCGGGGTCTACTGCTTCCGTCTCCCGGACGTCTTCCCCTACCTCAGACGGCTGACGCGGGACAACAGGGCCGGAGAGCTCTACCTCGTGGACGTCATCGCCCTTCTCCTAGAGGACGGCCGGAGGGTGGAGACGGTGGCCGCGGCTGACCCGGGTGAGGTCGAGGGAGTCAACACGAGGGCCCAGCTGGCCCGGGCCGAGCGTCTCAAGAGGGCGGCGATCCTCGAGGAGCTCATGGCCGGCGGGGTCACGGTCGTCGACCCGGCTTCGACCTTCGTCGACTGGGGGGTCGAGGTCGGACGGGACACGGTTCTCGAGCCCGGGACGCACCTCCGGGGGGCGACACGGGTCGGGTCCGGCTGCCGCATCGGCCCCTGGGCGGTCCTCGTCGACTCGACCGTGGCGGACGGGTGCCGGGTGTGGGTCTCGGTCGTGGAGAAGAGCGAGCTCCGCCGGGGGGCCAGCGTCGGGCCTTTCAGCCACCTGCGGCCGGGGAGCACCATCGGTGAGGAGGCCCGCATCGGCAATTTCGCCGAGGTCAAGAACTCGTCGGTCGGAGCCCGGGTCAAGATGCAGCATCACAGCTATGTCGGTGACGCCGACGTCGGGGACGGGGCCAACATCGGCGCCGGCGCGGTGGTGGTTAACTACGACGGACTGACCAAACACCGGACCGTCATCGGTGAGGGGGCCTTCGTCGGCTGCAACACGAATCTCGTCGCTCCGGTCGTCATCGGTGACGGCGCCTACACCGCGGCCGGCTCAACCGTGACCCACGACGTCCCCCCCGGCGCGCTCGGTGTGGCCCGGGCCAGGCAGAGGAATATCGAGGGGTGGGTCGAGAGGCGCCGGCCGGGCACCGTCTCGTCGTCGGCGGCCTCCAGGGCCCGCAGGAGGTCCGGGGGGTCGGGAGCCGCCCCTTCGGCCGGACCGGAGACCGGGGGCGACGGGAACGGCACATCAGGGGGAGAGGGTTGAGTCCGGTGGGCAGGTTCGGGAGCGGCCAGCTCAAGATATTCACGGGCAACGCCAACGTGCCTCTGGCCGAGGAGATAGCCCGTCACCTCGGGCTCAGGGTCGGCGAGGGCGAGGTGTCCCGGTTCAAGAACGGGGAGATACAGGTCATCATCAACGAGAGCGTCCGGGGTGACGACGTCTTCGTCATCCAGCCGACGTGCTCGCCGCCCAACGACACCCTGATGGAACTCCTCATCCTGGTCGACGCCCTGCGGCGTGCGTCCGCCAGACGGATAACCGCCGTGGTCCCGTTCTACGGCTACGCCCGACAGGACCGCAAGACGCGCGGGCGGGAGCCGATAACGGCCAAACTCGTGGCCAACCTCATCACCGTCGCCGGGACCGACCGCGTCCTGACCATGGACCTCCATGCAGGCCAGATACAGGGCTTCTTCGACATCCCGGTCGACCACCTGACGGCTCTGCCCCTCCTGGCGGGATACATCGAGGCCAAGGGCCTCGAGAACATCATCATCGTCTCGCCGGACGTCGGAGGCACGACAAGGGCGAGGAACCTGGCCGACCGTCTCGGGGCTACCTTCGGCATCATCGAGAAGAGACATCCCAAGCCCGGAGAGTCCGAGGTCATGACGGTCATCGGGGACGTCCGGGGCCGGACGGCCGTGATCGTGGACGACATCGTCGACACCGGGGGGACGATCGCCAACGCCGCCCGGGCCCTCGTCGAGAGGGGGGCTGTGGCCGTCTACGCGTGCGGGACGCACCCCGTCTTCTCCGGGAAGGCCAAGGAGACCCTCCTCGGGGCCCCCATCGAGGAGATCGTTGTCACCGACACCATCCCGCTCGGGGAGACGTGGCCGGACGACCGCCTGAAGGTCCTGTCCGTGGCCCCTCTCCTGGCCGAGGCCATCCTCCGCATCCACGAGGACCTTTCCGTCAGCAAGATCTTCGAGTGACCCCGGCGAGCCTCCTCGCGTTCCCCCCGAAGATGGCGGCGATGTCCTCGTCCCGCAGATTGAGCTGGTAGCACACCCGGAGCTGGTCCTGGAGATAGCGGTAGGCGAAGCCGCGGGGGAACCAGCTCGAGTCGGTCCCGAAGACGATGCGCTCGGGTCCGATGGTCTCGTAGGCCTTTCGGAACAGGTCCTCCAGGGACAGGGGATAGGGCATCCAGCGGACCCACTGGTTCGAGCCTGAGGTGTCCACGTAGACGTTGGGGCAGCTCCAGCAGAGCTGGAGGACCTCACCCCAGTACCCGCTTCCGAAGTGCGGGATGATGAAGGGTATCTCAGGGTAGCGGGAGGCCACCGTGTAGAGGGTCAGCGGGTTGAGGCGCGGGTGGTGGACGAGGCCCCCCGCGTGCCCCAGGAGTCCGAAGTGGATGAGGACGGGCAGCCGCCGCGATGCGGCGTACTCCCAGACGGGCTCATAGGCCCTGTCCTCGAAGGGGCGCTGGACGAAGGGGGCGATGAGCTTGTAGCCGACCAGGCCGAGCTCCTCGACGGCCCTCTTGAGTTCGTCGGCGGCGTCCGGGCTGTCGAGCGGGTGGTGGGCCATCCCGGCGAACTTGTCCGGGTGCCTCGCCACGACGGAGGCCAGGGTGTCGTTGTCCCGGCCGGTCACGAAGACGACGCGCTCGAGGCCGTAGCGGTCCACCTCCGCCGCCCAGCGGTCGGCCGCCTCCTCCACGGAGAGCGGGGGCCCTTGGACCCGGTCGGGTTCAGGGAAGTCCCACTCGCGCCGCATCCGTTGGGCCCGGCGCCGGGCGTACTCGGCGGTGATCGGGTGGAGCTCGCGGCGCCAGCGGCCGACGGGGAAATGGGCGTGGAAATCGATGACGGGCGGCCTGTCGGCGCCGCCGGGGGCGGCCAGGGTCAAGACGGATCACTCCCGCGGGTCGAGGAGTCCCGCCGGGGTTCCGGCGGGCGTCGGTAGAGTGTTTTTCCTGGCGGTGACCGTTCCTGCTTGGAGCTGACCGTCACGGTTTGACAGGTACGGGTGGTCGGGATAATATTAACGCGTTCATTTCCGGGTGACGGTGGGGTGTCCCCCGCCGGCCCGGTCAGGGAGAGAGACAGGGAGAGAGAACCGTGGAGTTGCTCAGCCTCAAGGCGAGTCCGCGCGTGCCGCAGAAGGGGGTCACCAAGCGGCTCCGGCGCGAGGGGTTCCTTCCCGTGGTCCTCTACGGGGGAGGCACGGAGAGCCGCCCGCTCAAGGTCGAGACGAAGGCTTTCGAGCGCATCCTGGCCGGCGCCGCGGGGCGGAACGCCCTGATCCGCCTCGAGATCGAGGGTGAGACCGCCGACGAGTCGCCGACGGTGATCATCCGCGACCTGCAGTCCGACCCTGTCCGCGGTCGCTACATCCACGCCGACCTCCAGCGGATATCGCTCAAGGAGAAGATGAGGACCCACGTCCGTCTGGTCGTGGTCGGCGAGGAGGCCGTGGCGAGGCGGGGTGGTATCGTCCAGCACCAGATGAGGGAGGTCGAGGTCGAGTGCCTGCCGACAGACCTCCCCGACCACATCACCGTGGACATCGGCGACAAGGAGATCGGCGACACCGTGACCTTGGGCGACCTCCCCGAGCCGGAGGGCGTGAGGTTCCTGGGTGACCCCGCTTCCGTCGTCGTGGCCGTCGTGCCTCCGAAGATGGTGGCTGGAGAGGAAGAAGAGGCGGAAGCGGCGGAGGAGGCCGCGGCGCCCGAGGGTGAAGGGGCCGAGACCGCGGAAGGTCGAGCGGAGCCGGCCTCCAAGGAGTAACGGCAGACGACACGAACAACCCACGAGGAGCGCGGCGTTCCGCTGCGCTCCTCGCTTGTTGGTCGGGAGGGGGGTGCCGGACGATGAAGCTTGTCGTCGGCCTGGGCAATCCCGAGCCCCGCTACGCCGAGACCCGGCACAACCTGGGCTATCTCGCCGTCCGCCTCCTGGCCCGGAGGCTCGGCCTGCCGTCCTTCCGTTCCGGTCGCCTCGGTCTGGTGAGCGCGACCGAGGACGATGGAGGGCAGGGCGTCGTCCTGCTCCTCCCGACCACCTACATGAACAGGAGCGGGGCGGCCGTGCGGGCCCGTCTGGAGGGGCGTTCCTGGTCCCCGGAAGACCTCGTCGTCGTCCATGACGACCTCGACCTCGCTCCGGGCCGCGTGAAGGTGAAGCTCGGCGGTTCGAGCGGAGGGCATCTCGGTGTGGCCTCCGTCATCGAGGAGCTGGGCTCGGAGGACTTCGTCAGGGTGCGGGTCGGCATCGGCCGGCCTCCTCCCGGGGTCGCCCCCGTGGAGTTCGTCCTCGGGCGCCCTTCGGGCGAGGAGGCCGACCTTCTCGCCCGGGCCGCCCGATGCGCGGCCGACGCGGTGGCCGTGGTCCTGGCCGAAGGCGTGGAGACGGCGATGAACCGGTTCAACCGCCGCCCGGACAGGTCCGGCCGCGCCGGAGGCCGGAACGGGTCCGACGGCGCCCGGGTCCGGGACGGGTCCGGCGGCGCCGGGGTCCGGGAAGGCGGGACAGGGAACGCGGTGACCTGTTGATCGTCTCG
>DPMO01000232.1 GCA_003541445.1 Clostridiales bacterium
CGTCTCTCCGGGCAAGGTCGCCGTCTACCGGAGCCTCGGGTTCGAGGCCGTGCCCGGCCGGCGCGAGGGCGTGTACGTCTGGGACCTCGAGGGCAGGCGCTACGTGAACTGCCGGTCGAGCGGGGGGGTCTTCAACCTCGGCCACCGCCCGCCGCGGGTCACAGCCGCCCTCAAGGAGGCCCTCGAGGAACTCGACGTCGGCGACCACATGCTCATGAGCGAACTCCGTGGGCGCCTGGCCAGGCGCCTGGCCGAGCTCACCCCAGGCGACATCCGCTACAGCTTCTTCGTCCCGAGCGGTGGTGAGGCAGTAGACCTCGCCATCAAGCTCGCCCGCGGCTACACCGGACGGCCGGGGGTGGTGTCGGCGGAGAAGGGGTACCACGGGCACACCGGCTTCGCCCTCTCCGCGGGCGAGCCACGCTTCACCAGGCACTTCGAGCCCCTCATGCCGGGCTTCTCCAAGGTCCCCTTCGGCGACGCCGACGCCCTCGAGAGGGCCGTGGGGCCCGAGACGGCGGCCGTCGTCCTCGAGACCATCCAGGCCACGGCCGGCGTCATCGTCCCGCCCCCGGACTACCTGCCGCGGGTGCGCGAGATCTGCGACCGGGCCGGGGCCGTCCTCATCCTCGACGAGATCCAGGCCGGCCTCGGCCGGACCGGACGCCTCTGGGCCTGTGAAGAGTGGAACGTGGTGCCGGACATCCTGGTCCTGGGAAAGGGTATGAGCGGAGGGGTCTACCCCATGTCCGCCGTCTGCTTCAGGCCGCATCTCGACCGGTTCTTCCAGGAGCACCCGTTCGTGCACCTCAGCTCCTTCGCCGGGTCGGACCTCGGCTGCGTCTGCTCCCTGGCCATGCTCGAGCAGACGACCGAGCCGGGGTTCCTCGAGCACGTGAGGGAGATGGGGGCCAGGTTCGAACAGGGGTTCGCCGACCTGTGCCGCCGGCACCCCGACGTCACCGCCGGCTGGCGCGGCCGCGGGCTCATGCTGGCCTTCGAGATGGCCCGGGACGACTTCGGCCCGATGATGACCTACGCCCTGGCCCAGTTCGGGGTGATCGCGGTCTTCTCCGACTTCCGTCCCAGGGCGATGCAGATCATGCCGCCTCTCATCATCAAGGACCACGAGGTCGAGGAGGTCCTCGAGGCCATGGACAGGGCCCTGACCCTCGTGGGCAAGCTCGCGGAGGCGGGGTTCACCCCGCCCCCGGTGCCGTGAGACCGCCCTTCCCGACCGGGGCCCTTCCCGGGGCGCCCGCACCGGGCGGAGGCGGACGAAGGAGAGGACAGGTTTGACCAGGCACCTGCGATGGCTGGAGGACATCACCCGAGAGGACCGGCCGCTCGTCGGCGGCAAGGCCGCAGCTTTGGCCGAACTCAGGCGCGCGGGCCTTCCGGTCCCGCCGACCGTCGTCGTGCTGAGCCGTGCCTGCGAGACCTTCCTGCGCGAGAACGGCCTTGAAGAGCACCTTTCCCTTCTCCGGAGCCCCGAGGAGGCGGCCGCGGGCGAAGGCGGACACCTCACGGCACCCGCCGGACCGCCTCTCTCCCACCTGCTCGAAGAGTTCCAGGCCGAGGTGCGGAAAGCCCCTCTTCCCGCGGGACTGCTCAAGGAACTCGAGGAGGCGCTCTCCTCCGGTCCCCTCAGGGGCACCCCCCTGGCCGTCAGGTCCTCCTCCCCGGCGGAGGACGGCCGCCGACGTTCCGCGGCCGGGGTCTACGAGAGCCGGCTCAACGTGCGAGGCCTCGAGGAGGTCGTCGCCGCCGTGAGGGACTGCTGGGCGTCGCTCTGGACGGAGCGGGCCTTCTCCTACGTCCGTCCGGTGAGGGCCTCCTCCGGCACAGGGGCGGCCCGCGCCCCCTCCGGTCCCCCCGGCGAGGACGGGACCGCCCCGCCCGACACGCGGGCCATGGCCGTCCTCATCCAGGCCCTCGTCCCCTGCGAGGTGAGCGGCATCCTCTTCACCCTCAACCCGCTCACCGCCGACGAGAACGAGATGCTGGTCGAGGCGACCTGGGGCCTCGCCTCCGGACTGGCCTCGGGCGAGGTCAGCCCTGACCGGTTCGTCGTCCACTTCTGGGAGGGCCGTGCCCTGCGGAGTGAACCCGGCCGCAAGCCCGAAGCCCTGGTCCCGGCCGAGGAGGGCGGCCTTCGGCCTGTGCCGCTCGACCGGGAGAAGAGCAGGACTCCGTGTCTTCACGCCGACCGGCTCGCGGAGCTTGCGGCCCTGGGGCGCCGGGTCCAGGAGGTCTTCGGCGAGCCGCAGGACGTCGAGTTCGGCTTTGCCGGCGGCCGGCTCTACGTCCTCCAGTCGCGGCCCATAACCACCTACACCTTCCCCGAGAGCACGGGCCAGTGGACCACGGCCAATTTCCGGGAGGTGATGCCGGGCTTCGCCTCCATCCTCGGCCAGTCTCAATCGTTCCACCACGACTTCAGCCGGGCCCAGGAAGAGCTCTTCCGGCGGGTCCGACTCTGGCGGCCCGAAGACGAGGGCACCGTCTGGGCGAGGACCTTCTTCGGCCACGGCTACTGGAACGTCGGGGCGACCAAGCGGGTGGCCTCCCGGCTGCCGGGCTTCAGAGAGCGGTCCTTCGACCGGACCGTCGGCATCGACCCGACCTACGAGGGTGAGGGCCGCGTGACCCCCTGGACTCCGGTCAACGTCCTCAGGGCCGTCCCCGTCCTGCTCGCGCTCGAGAGGCAGTACCGGACGGTCCCCGGGGAGGTGCGGTCCTTCCTCGAGTGGTTCGACCGGGAAGAGCCCGTGTGGGACGCCGTGCGGCCGGAGGACCTCGACGACGAGTCCCTCTCGGCCTGGGCGGCCAAGGGACTGGAGCTCCACGCGAAGACGAACCGGTGGGCGCTCATCACCACGCTGCTCTCCACCCAGGCCCAGGAGGACTTCCACGGGACCCTGGCCGCCCTCGAGAAGAAGGGTCTGGGCGACGACGCTCCCAGCGAGGCCCGGCTTCTGACCGGACTCACCGGGATGGCCACGGCCCGCCCCCTCGAGGACCTCTGGGGCCTCGCCCGGACCTTCGAAAAGCATCCCCGGGCCCTGGAGCGCCTCCGCCGGACGCCCCCCGCCGAACTGGCCGGACGACTGGCCGAGCTGGCCGGGAAGGCCGACGAGGGCGAGGCCTGGCGGGCCGTCCTGGACTGGGTCCGGCGCTACCGCTACATGTCCAACATCGACGAGGATCTCTCCGTCCCCCGCTGGTGGGAGGACCCCTCGGTACCCCTTTCCCTGCTCAGGGGATATGTCACCGGGGAGGGAAGGACGACCAGGAGCCAACCTCCGCCCCGAGGCGGCGGCCCGGCGGACGACCCGCGGGTCCAGCTGGAGCGGCAGAGGGCGGTGCGGGAGGCCGAGGAGAAGAAGGCCCTCGCCCTCGGGCGGCGGTGGCTCCGGCTGGGTCTCAGCCCCTTCTGGCGGCGGCGGTTCGAGGAGCAGTACCGGAGGGTCAAGGAGTTCTGTTGGCTCCGCGAGGAGACCCGGGTCTACCTCAGCCGCGCCCGCTACCAGACCCGCAGGTTCCTCGTCGAGCTGGCCCGGCGGTGGGCGGAAGCCGGACTGCTCGACGAGCCGGACGACATCTTCTGGCTGACCCGGGACGAGGTCCTGGAACTCACCGGCGGCAGGGGGGACCCCGCCGCCGCGAGAGAGGCGGCCCGGCGCCGCAAGGCGCTGAGGCGCCTTTACCGGAACTGGAAGGTCCCGCAGAACATCACCCCGGGCACCTACGGACCTGAAGGCCTGCCCCTCCGTCGGGCGGCACCTGCGTCGGACGGGCCCGGGACCGGTCCCCGGTCCGGTCCCGACACCGGCACGGAAAAGCACGGCGGGCCGACCTACACCGGTGTCGGTTGCTCGGCCGGCGTGGTGACGGCGAGGTGCCGGGTGGCCGGATGCATCGAAGAGGCGGCGGCTCTCCAGGCCGGGGAGATCCTTGTCGCCCCCTACGCGAACCCCGCCTGGACGCCCCTCTTCCACCTCGCCGAGGGGCTGGTCCTCGAGGAAGGCGGCCTCCTGAGCCACAGCGCCGTGGTGGCCCGGGAGTACGGGGTTCCGGCCGTCCTGCAGGTCAAGGGGGCGACGAAGCTCTTCCGGACCGGCGACATCCTCACCATCGACGGCCTCAAGGGCACGGTGACCCTCACCGGTCGAAGGTGAAGACCGCCTTTATGGCCCGTGAGGAGCCCTTGTCGGTCACGGTCCTCAGGGCCTCGCGGTAGTCCTCCAGACGGAAGCGGTGCGTGACCAGACCCTCCACGGCGGCCGCGGGCCCCAGCCTCCCGTCGGTCAGGAGGTCCAGGACGAGCTCGAAGGTGCGGACCCGGCGGCTTTCCACGACCTCCGTGTCGTAGCAGAAATTCCCCCGCACGTCGAGCTCCTTCCGCCAGATGTGACTCCAGTCGATGCCCTTCGGCGTCCCGGTCAGACCCACAAGGCTGACGAGGCCGCCCGGAGCGGCGTACCGCAGGGCCGCGTCGAGGGCCGACCGGCTCCCGGCGCACTCGAACACCATCGCGGCTCCTCCCGTCGGGACCGGGGGGCCGATGAGGGGCCGGAGGAGGCCCACGCCCAGACTCTCGGCCAGCCTCTCCTCCCAGCCCGGCCCGGTGCCCACGACCTCGTCGCCTCCGAACGTCCGCGCCAGCTCGGCCTGGTGGGGATGACGGACCAGTACGATGAGGCGTCCGCCCCAGCCGAGAGCCCTCAGGGCGGCGATGACGCCCAGGCCTATGACCCCGCCCCCGATGACCAGAGCGGTCTCGTCGGGCCGGCCGCCCTCCCGGGTCCAGGCCAGGGCCCGGGCCGCGGCGTGCAGGGACGCCGCCAGCGGCTCGACGAGGACGGCCGCCTCGTCGGAGACGGCGTCGGGGACGGGGAAGAGCTGGCTCCTGTGGGCCAGGAACTTCGGGCTCCACGTCCCGCCGGTGTCCCGGCAGCTCCCGATGATGAGGCCCGGGGAAAGGGAACCGGACGCGAACTTCTCGCACCGGGCGTGGTGGCCCTCGCGGCAGGCGCGGCAGGGACGGTCGATGGCGCGGGTGGCGCACGGCAGGAGCGGCTCGACGACGACCCTCTGTCCCGGCTCGAGGCCGACCTCCTCCCCCGCTTCCGCCACGACCCCCACGTTCTCGTGTCCGACGGTGAAGGGGAAGGAGGCGAGAGCCGAGGCGGAGGGGCTCTGCTGGAGGAGGATGAGGTGCATGTCACTGCCGCAGATGCCGGCGTAGCGGGTGCGGACCACGGCCCAGTCCGGCCCGGGGAGGACCGGCTCGGGGACCTCCCGGAGCACGAGGCAGGAGAGCGGCCCCCAGTAGGCGCCCCTGGAGATGCGCCCCAGCGCGGCCGTGACCACGTAGTGGGGGATGGAGCCGGTGAACTGCAGGGCCTTCATGGACCAGGCCTCCTCTGCCGTCCTGCGTCGGCCCGAGCCGCGGCAGGCCGTGCCAGCCCGGAGTTCGCCGCCGTCGGCGGAAGACCCTCTCGCAGGACCTGGGTCCCGGCCTCACTCCCCAGGCAGCCGGGCTCTCACGAACTCCAGGACGTGACCGGCCACCTCCAGGGCCCTCTCGGTGTCCCGTTCGTCATAGGCCTCCCTGGGCCGCCCTCCGATGACGCTGTTCGGGTAGCGGGTCGAGATGTAGTACTTATCCACGAGGGCCGCGGTCTTCCTCAGCCCGCTGAAGGAGGGGTCGAAGTGAGCGGCGTCCTCGCAGAGAACCGATGCCGAGTGTCCCCGCACCTCCCGCGCCCCCTGGGAGAAGAGGTAGGCCTTCAGGGCCTTCTCGACCGCCTGTTGCGCGTGGAAACAGGCGAGGTTGTGGTGCTGCGCGCCCCCCAGGAGCCGGGCGGCGGCGAGGTCCTGTTCGGACTGTTCGAACCAGCGCCGGCCCTCCTCCACAGGGTCAGGCTTCATAGAGGACCCTCCCCTCCTTCAGCGCCCGCTCGAAGAAGGGCCTCGTCCTGACCAGCTCCTCGAACTCCTCAGGGGTGTAGACGAGGACGTCCAGGTCGACCCTTGGCTCGAGGGCCGCCAGGGCCTCCTCCAGGCGGTCGAGAAAGCGCGCCTCTGTGTCTTTTATCAGGATAAGGTCGATGTCGCTCGACTCAGTGACGTCACCACGGGCGGCCGACCCGAAGAGGAGGGCCTTCTGGATACCCATGGTCGGGAAGATGCTCTTCATCCGTTCGATTTCGCCTTCGAGGCGCTGCTTCCACTCTTCGTCGACCCCATGTTTGAAAGGCATGGACACCGGTCCCCCACAGGGCCAGATAAAAGGAAGGGCGGACGGCCGCAGCTAGAGTCTATCACAGCCCCGGCCTCGTCGGGGTGTCTCGTGGGTGTCTCAGGGTGGGAGCGTCTCGTGGGTCGCAGGTGGGATTATCGTTCGGGGTTCGCCGTCTCTTCGACGGCCGCCGGCCCGAAGGAGCCGAAGAGCCACGGGAAGGCTTCGGCCAGAGCCCGCACGATGTCTCTCAGACGCTCGGCGGTGTAGAGCCTCACCTGAAGGTCGTCGGTCCCGGTGTCGGCGACCAGGAGGACCGTCCCGGAGCCGTCTTCACCGCCGGGCACGACGCCGAGGCCGTAGTCTGAAGCCACCGTTCGGACGAGGCCGTCGGCGTCGGCGCCCTCTGTGAGCTCTTCGAGCCTCCGGCGCTGCTCCTTCGTGAGGGTCGACAGCGGGACCACCTCCTGTCCCCCGCCTCCGCCCACCACGTCGAGATAGCACAGAGGCGGGAAGAGGATGCACCACCAGTTCGCGCCGTCCCCGTTCCCGAGGACGACCCGCAGGGCCCGGTACTCGCCGGCCGGCAGGTCGACCGGCCCGTAGGACCTGTCCGGGAAGGCGAAGGTCCCGTACTCGACCTTCACCCCGTAGTCCCGGCCCGCCTCCCGCACCTCCTCCTCGGCCAGCCTCCTGAAGAATGGGAGATTCTCGACGATTCGCGCCTCCGCGTCCGCCGAGGCGCTCTCCTCGAGGAGGTCTCCGGACGCGGCCAGGATGGCGTCACGGACCTTCATCTTCAGGGCCTGGTCGGCCGGCTGGTCGCTGTTGGCCACGACGTGGAGCCGGATGAGGTTGTGCTGGTTGTAGGCCAGCTCCGCTCTCTGCTCCCACGTGCTCCAGACCACGGCGGCCGCGGTCAGGACCAGAGCGGCCAGAAGCCAGTATCCCAGGCCCCGCCTGAGGCGGGCCATGGCGCCCTGTCCGTATGCGAGCTCCCGCCGGGGGCCTCCGGACCTGTGGCTGATAATCTCCAGCAGCGCCTTCACGACCATGTCCTCCGTCCGAGGGACCCGCCGCCTGCCTCTTCAAGCAGCTCGAGGTCCCGCTGGTGGACGTTTAGTGTGCCCCGACCGCATGCGCTCATTCCCGGGAAACGGAGGAAACCCGGACAGAAGGTCACTCTCACATCAGCTTTTTCATGTGCCCGAGGGCGGCTTTCTCCAGCCTGGACACCTGGGCCTGAGAGATGCCTATCTCGTCCGCGACCTCCATCTGGGTCTTGCCCTCGTAGAACCTCAGCGAGAGGATGAGCTTCTCCCGTTCGGAGAGTTTGTTCATGGCCTCGCGGATGGAGATGCCTTCCAGCCAGGCTGAGTCCTGGTTCTTCTCGTCCCCGATCTGGTCCATGACGTAGATCGGGTCGCCTCCGTCGTGATAGACAGGGTCGAAGAGGGAGATCGGTTCCTGGATGGCGTCGAGGGCGAAGACGACTTCCTCCCTGGGCATCTTCAGCTCGTCGGCTATCTCGCTGATGGTCGGTTCGCGGGAATGCTTGCTGACGAGGCTGTCCCGTATCTGGAGGGCCTTGTAGGCGATGTCCCGCAGGGACCGGCTCACGCGGATGGAGTTGTTGTCCCTGAGGTAGCGCCTGATCTCACCGATGATCATGGGCACGGCGTAGGTGGAGAACTTGACGTTCTGGCCCAGGTCGAAATTGTCGATAGCCTTGATGAGCCCGATGCACCCCACCTGGAAGAGGTCGTCCACGTACTCGCCGCGGTTGATGAACCGCTGGATGACGCTCAACACCAGGCGCAGGTTGCCCTGTATCAGCCGGTCCCGGGCGGAAGAGTCGCCGTTATGCATTGCTTCAAATAATTCCTTCATCTGAGCGCTGGTTAGTACCGGAAGCTTGGATGTGTTTACGCCGCAAATCTCCACCTTGTTGACCAGCATCTACGACCGCCCACCTTCCCTGCATTTAATATAATTTCATTATTACCCCGGGCAAGGTGGATTATACATGGCCGCAAAACCGCGCCGGGCGTCACTCCATGCGGTTGATTTCCTTCTTCAGACGTTTGATGATTCTTTTTTCCAGCCGGGAAATATACGACTGGGAAATACCCAGCAAGTCGGCTACTTCTTTCTGCGTTTTTTCCTTACCGCTGTTCAACCCGAACCGCAGCTCCATGATTTTCCTTTCCCGCTTGTTGAGTTTTTGCAGGGCCAGGTACAGCAGCTTGCGGTCCACTTCCTCCTCGATGTACTTGTAAATAACGTCATTTTCGGTGCCCAGCACGTCGGAAAGAAGCAGCTCGTTGCCGTCCCAGTCGACGTTCAGCGGCTCGTCAAAGGACACTTCCGTTCTGGTTTTATTATTGCGCCGCAAGTACATTAATATTTCATTTTCTATGCAGCGGGACGCATACGTGGCCAGCTTAATTTTTTTCGCGGGATCGAAAGTGTTAACAGCCTTTATTAAACCTATGGTGCCGATGGAAACCAAATCCTCGATCCCCACGCCGGTGTTTTCGAACTTGCGGGCGATATATACCACCAGGCGCAAATTGCGCTCGATGAGCACGCTGCGCACCGCGCCGTCTCCTGCTTCCAGCCTGTTGATGAGGTAGGACTC
>DPMO01000196.1:0-233 GCA_003541445.1 Clostridiales bacterium
GAGCGGAGGAGAAACCCATGGGAGACAGGCTTGAGATAACCCTCGTGAAGAGCACCATCGGCTACCCGAAGCGCCAGGACCGCACCGTCAGGGCCCTCGGCCTCCGGAAGATAGGCCAGACGGTCACCCACCGGGACACGCCGGCCGTCCGAGGCATGATCAGGGTCGTTCGGCACCTCGTCGAGGTGGTGGAGAGGCCGGAGAAGAAGCCTCGTGCGTCCCGGAGGGCGAAG
>DPMO01000196.1:443-4998 GCA_003541445.1 Clostridiales bacterium
GAAGGAAGCGGCTTCCAAGGCCCCGGCCAAGAAGAAGACTCAGGCCAAGGCCAAGAAGACGTCCGAGACGGGCGGGGGCGCGGAGAAGGGCGCGGACGCGTAGCTTTCGACGGGGACCTCGCCGAGGACGCTGAGGACGAAGAGTGAATTCGTGCGGTTCGACTGACCAGAGGAGGTGCGCCGGCTGTGAGGACGCATGAACTGGCGCCGGCTCCAGGTTCGAGGAAGGGACGCAAGCGCGTCGGTCGTGGTATAGGGTCCGGACACGGCAAGACGGCCGGCCGCGGACACAAGGGACAGAAGGCCAGGTCCGGTCATGGCAAGGGTCCCCAGTTCGAAGGGGGCCAGATGCCGCTGGCCATGCGACTGCCGAAGAGGGGCTTCAAGAACCCGGGCCGTAAGGTTTTCGCCCTGGTGGACCTTGATGATCTGAGCCGTTTCGATGAGGGGACCGTCGTGACCCCCGAGGTCCTCCTGGAGAAGAGAGTCATCCGCAAGGTCCTGGACGGGGTGAAGGTCCTAGGGGACGGTGAGCTCAGCAAGGCCCTGACGGTCCGGGCGCACCGTTTCTCCCGGTCGGCGGTCCGCAAGATCGAGGCCGCCGGCGGAAAGACCGAGGTGATCTAGGTGCTCCAGACACTCAGGAGCGCGATGCGTATATCGGACCTCCGGAGGAGGATCATCTTCACCCTCTGGATGTTCCTCGTCTTTCGCGTTGGAACGCACATCCCTGTCCCGGGCATAGACACGACAAGGATAGAACAGCTCTTCCAGGGCGGCAGCCTTCTGGGTCTTCTCGACCTCTTCTCTGGCGGCGCCTTCAAGGCCTTTTCTGTCTTCGCCATGAGCATAACGCCGTACATCAACGCGTCCATCATCATGCAGCTGCTCACGGTGGTCATCCCGCACTTCGAGCGGCTCCAGAAGGAGGGTGTGGAAGGCCGCAAGAAGCTGACCCAGTACACCCGTTACGGCACGGTCATCCTTGCTCTCATCCAGGCCTACGGCATGTCCTACGCCATGAGGACGGCGGTGATCTCGCCGACCTTCGGGAGCATCACTCTCATCGCCCTGAGCCTGACGGCCGGCACCGCCTTCCTGATGTGGCTCGGAGAGATGATAACCGAACGCGGGATAGGGAACGGCATCTCGCTCATCATCTTCGCGGGTATCGTATCCCGGCTTCCCTCCGGTCTGGGTTCTCTGTGGGCTTACCTGACGGCAGGGACGATAAACATCCTGAACGTGGCGCTTCTGGCCGTCGTCGCCCTGGTCGTCATCGCTGCGGTCGTGTGGATGCAGGAGGGCCAGAGGCGCATCCCGGTCCAGTACGCCAAGCGGGTCAAGGGGCGGCGCTACTACGGCGGTCAGACGACCCATCTGCCGATCAGGGTGAACACCGCCGGGGTCATCCCGGTCATCTTCTCGACGTCCCTCCTGGCCTTCCCGGTGACGATAGCCCAGTTCATAGACCATCCGGTGGCCCAGAGGATAGCGGGACTGTTCGATTTCAGCGGCTGGCTCTACGTCGCCACCAACGCGGTGCTTATCATCCTTTTCACTTACTTTTACACGGCCATCCAGTTCAACCCGATGAACGTGGCCAACGACCTCAAGAAGTGGGGCGGCTTCATCCCGGGCATCCGTCCGGGTCGCCCGACGGCCGAGTACATAAACAAGGTCCTGAACCGCGTCACCCTCGCCGGAGCGCTGTTCCTGGCCTTCATCGCCGCCGTCCTTCCGACGCTGGTCCAGAACCTGACCGGCATCGGCGCGGTCTACTTCGGCGGCACGGCCCTCCTCATCGTCGTCGGCGTCGCCCTGGAGACGATGAAGCAGATAGAGACGCACCTGGTCATGAGGCATTACCAGGGGTTCCTGAAGTAGGGGGCCCCACCGGCTGAACGGGGGGAGGGACCGGAGCTTGAACATCGTCATGATGGGACCGCCGGGCGCCGGCAAGGGCACTCAGGCCAAGATCCTTGCCGAGCGGTTCGACCTCCTGCACCTTTCGCCGGGGGACCTCCTGAGAGAGGCCGTCAGAGAAGGGACGGAGCTGGGCCGTAAGGCCAAGACCTTCATGGACGCCGGTCTCCTTGTGCCCGACGAGCTCATCGTCGACCTCATCGGCGGCCGCATCAGGGAAGAGGAGGCCGGCCGGGCGAGGGGCGTCATCCTCGACGGGTTCCCCCGCACGCTCCGGCAGGCCGAAGCCCTGGACGAGCTCCTTGAGGAGAGCGGCCGTCCCCTGGACGCGGTCGTGAACATCACCCTGCCGGTGGAGGAGGCGGTGAGAAGGCTGACCGGTCGGCGGGTCTGCCGCGGGTGCGGGGCCAACTATCACCTGCTCTACAAGCCACCGCGGGCCCTGGGGGTCTGCGACCTCTGCGGCGGTCCTCTCTACCAGAGGACCGACGACACCGAGGAGACAGCGAGGTCGAGGCTTGAGGTCTACCGGCGGGAGACCGAGCCTCTCATCAGCTACTACGCTCGACGCGGGCTGGTCAGGGAGGTCGACGGGCGGGGGAACGTCGATACGGTGACCGACCGCCTGGTGAAGGCTTTGCGTCCTGGCCCATGATCGTCCTGAAGACGCCCAAGGAGATCGAGATAATGCGTGAGGCCGGCCGCCTGGCGGCGAGGGTCCTGCGGGCGCTCGAGGCCGAGGCCCTTCCAGGGGTGACGACGGCCGACCTCGACCGGCTGGCCGAGAGGCTCATCACCGAGGCGGGGGCCGTTCCGGCCTTCAAAGGGTACCGGGGCTTTCCGGCCACCATCTGCACCTCGATAAACGAACAGGTCGTGCACGGGATACCCGGTCCGCGGGTCCTGCGCAGCGGTGAGCTGCTCAGCATCGACGTCGGAGTGCGGTACGGGGGCTACTACGGTGACGCGTCGGTGACCTTCGCTGTCGGCGGCCGCGCGGACAGGCGGGCGTCCAGACTCATGGAGGCGGGGAAGGGCGCCCTGGCGGCCGGCATCGAGAAGGCCGTTCCCGGCGGGCGGCTCTCGGACATATCCCACGCCATCCAGAGCTTCGCGGAGGGGAGAGGGTTCTCGGTCGTCCGCGACTACGTCGGGCATGGTATCGGCCAGGCCATGCACGAGGATCCCCAGGTGCCGAACTTCGGTCCTCCGGGCCAGGGGCCGCTACTGAAACCGGGGATGGTGCTCGCCATCGAGCCCATGGTGAACGAGGGTGACTATGCCGTCACCTGCCTCAAGGACGGGTGGACGGTGGTCACCGTCGACCGGAAGCGTTCGGTCCATTACGAGCACACGGTGGCCGTCACCGAAGACGGCCCGTTCATCCTGACCCTCCCCTGACGGACGGCCGGGGGCGCGGGGCCCACGCGGCGGGACGACACGAGTCAGGTGGCTGTTGGAGAAAACCACAATTGAATAGAAACCAGGCTGAATGATATACTAAAGAGCGACTTTTTACTGGAGAAATATGGCAACCGGCAATACGTGGGAGAGGGGACGAATGACCGAGGAAGGCTTACGCATCGGCCAGCTCGTGAGGTCGAGAGCGGGGCGCGATTCCGGCACGTACTTCCTCGTCGTCGGGGTCAAGGACCGGCGGTGGGTGATGGTCGCGGACGGCAGACGCCGGTCCCTTGCCTGCCCCAAGAAGAAGAACGTCAAGCACCTTGAGGTCTTCCCGCTGAGGGTCCCGAACGCGGAGGAGAGGTTCGCTCCGCAGAGCGTGATCACGGACAGGGCGGTAGCCGAGGCCGTAGACGCGCTCGTGGCCGAACTTCACCGCACAGGCGGCCCGTCTCTCGAGACGGCCCGCCGGCCCGAGGGCCCGGCCGGAGGAAGACAAGAGCCGGAGCAAGAGCCGGAGGAGGACGTCTCGAGTCATGGGTAAGAAGGACGCAATAGAGGTAGAGGGGAAGGTCATCGAGCCTCTTCCCAACGCCATGTTCCGGGTGGAGCTGGACAACGGGCACAAGGTCCTGGCCCATGTGTCTGGCAAGATAAGGATGCACTTCATCCGGATTCTCCCGGGGGACCGGGTCCTGGTGGAACTTTCGCCCTATGACCTGACCCGCGGCCGCATCCTGTACCGCTACAAGTAGCGCCCGGCAGCCGCGCCTCCATGGGGGGAAGACCGCGCCGGTCGGTCCAGCCGTCCGTCTCCTGGGTAAGCCGGATTAGGGGAGGTTTTGAACGTGAAGGTTCGCCCGTCAGTGAAGCGGATCTGTGATAAGTGCAAGGTCATCAGGCGCAAGGGCCGGGTTGTCGTCATCTGCGAGAACCCGAAGCACAAGCAGAGGCAGGGCTGAAAAGCCCCTCGGGGAGGTGTGACCGGGAATGGCTCGCATCGCAGGAGTGGACCTGCCGAGAGACAAGCGAGTCGAGATAGCCTTGACCTATGTCTACGGTATAGGCCTTTCTACCTCCAGGAAGATTCTCGCCGAAACCGGGGTCAATCCCGACACGAGGGTGCGGAACCTTACCGAGGAAGAGGTCTCCAGGCTCAGGGACACCATCGAGCGCAACTACAAGGTCGAGGGTGACCTGCAGCGCGAGGTGCAGATGAACATCA
>DPMO01000187.1 GCA_003541445.1 Clostridiales bacterium
CCAGACTCTCTCCCCTCGCCGCCGCCGTCTACTCCGCCGTCCTCCTGGCCGAGGTCTACACCACCGCCGTCGGAAGCCTCTACGGCTTCGTCAACCGCGTGGTCGGGGAGGAGAGCCGCCTGTTCAGACTTCTCACCCTTCTGGTCGCCGCGGCCGCGGGCGTCGCCGCGGGCGTGGGCTTCTCGACTATCGTGGGCACCCTCTACCCCGCGGTGGGCTACGCCGGGTTCCTGCTCCTGGGGGCGCTCGCCTTGGCCTACCTCAGAGGGAGGATATAGGGTAGGTCCTCACGACGGGCTAAAGGTTAGAGGAACGAAACTTTCCCGAGGAAAGGTTCGTCGTAAGACAACGTCCATGACGGCACAGCCGTAGGAACACCTCAAGAACAGGAGCCCACAATCACTCCATGATGCCGGCACGCCTCTTTTCCTGGTTCGACTTCGGGCGGAACATGCACCTCATCGTGGCGAGCGCCTTCGCGGCGAACGTGGTGGGGATGGCCAACCACCAGTACCTCCCGCTCTACATCCGGCAGCTCGGGGGCACCATCGAGGACCTGGCCGGAGGCTCCTCTTCTGCCTGACTCCGGCCCTCGCGGGCACAGCCACCCTGCTCCATGCCCTGGCCCCCTCCTGGCCGCGGCTCATCCCCTGGCCGGCGGCTTCTTCTTCGAACACATCGGCTACCGCTGGTTCCTGGTCGCCGGGGCCCTCCCGGCCTTCACCGCGAGCTACCTCCGGTCCCTCATCCGGGACCCCCGCGAGGACCCGGACTGGGTGCCGGAGGACGGGCAGGCCGCGGACGCCGGGGAGGCCAGGGAGCCACGTCCGGGCTCGGGCGGGGCCGGGTCAGGCCGACGCCGGGGCCTCGTCGGAGACTTCTGGGCCAACCTCGGGGCCTTCCTGGCCTGGGCCGGCCGGACGCCGGGAGTCATCCTCTTCATCATCCTCCTCAACATCCCGGCCATATCCGGCGAGATCACGGAGTCCTACTTCTCGGTCTACATGAACGAGGCGGCTCATGTCGCCCCGGCCGCCCTGGGCGTCCTCTTCGCCCTGTCCGGCATCGTGGCCGTCCCTGCCAACCTCCTCGGCGGACGCCTCGCCGACCGCATCGGCCGCAAGGTCACGGGCTCGGCGGCCTGTTCCCCTCGGTGGACGCCTGGAGCGCCGACCTGTGCCCCTCCAGGCACCGGGGAACGTTCGTCGGCGTGCTGAAGCTGGTCGGCGTCTTCCTGGCCGTGCCGGCTCCCGCCGTCGGCGCCTGGCTGTGGAACGGTGTCGGCGCGGTCGCACCCCTTTCGGTCGCCGCGGGGACCAACGTCCTGACGGGGCTACTCCTCTTCCGGTTCGCCCCGACGGCGGCCGCCGAAGACGCTCCGGCGCGGGGCGGCAGGCCCCACGGTCCAGCGGCCGCGGCCGGGGCGGACTCCTAAAGCGAGGGACGCGCCAGGAGGCGTCCCGAGCCCAACCGGCGCCTTCCCGGCGTGGTCCGGCACGCCGGGGGCCGAATCTAGGGCGCCGTCCCTAGGTTCAGGCCGTGGTCCCCGCGGGCTCGGCCGCGACTCCGGCGTCCCAGCCGCCCCTCTTCCGGAGGTCCTCCACAATGGTCAGGGCCAGCTTCTGGAGCTCCACCTTATCGACCTTGGCCACGCGGGTGAGCGGCAAGGGCTTGTCCTCCGGCCATATCTCAACGTGCTGGGGGCGCTTGTAGGAGGCGATGCCCTTGCAGTGCTCCATGACCTCCTCGGCCGTGAGGCCGGAGCCCTTCTTCGGCCTGACGAAGGCGAAGATGCCCTCGTCGAAGAGGCGGTGGGGCACCCCCACGACGTCGACGACGTCGACCTTCGGATGCCGGGCGATGAAGTCCTGGATCTCGTCGGGGAAGACGTTGTAGCCCTTCTGCTTGATGACGAACTTCCGCCGCCCGCAGAGGTAGAGGGCCCGGTAGGCCCCCATGTCCTTGAAGTAGCCGAGGTCGCCCGTGTAGAGGATGCCCTCGTTGCTGACCACACGGGCCGTCTCCTCCGGCTGCCCGTAGTAGCCCAGGAAGACGATGGGCGGGTGGTAGCATATCTCCCCTATCTCCCCGTCGGGCAGCTCCTCGCCGGCCGTGCCGTCGGGGTTCATGGGCTTCCTCACCGTCACCTCGGCGAGGTCCGGGAAGGCCCGGCCCACCTGTCCGGCCATCTCCTCGACGGAGATGCCCGGCGGGGTGAAGGTGGCGAAGCCCGCGTTCTCCGTCATCCCGAGACCGGTCCCGAAGCGCGGCGCCATCTTCGACAGCTCCCGCAGGAACTCGACGTCGACGGTCGACCCGGCGTAGACGGCGAACTCGAGGTGCGACAGGTCCGCCTCCTCGTACTCCGGGAGGGCCCAGAGCATCCGGTACTGCGTGGGAATCTGCCCGACGCAGTTCACCTTCCGCTCGACGATGGCCTCGAGGGTGAGCTTCGGGTCGAAGATGCGCAGAAGGACCGCCGTCCCGCCGACGTAGAAGGTCGTCATGAGTCCCTCGGTGACGCACCCGACGTGGCTGGGGGGAAGGTTGATGAGGATGCGGATGTCGGACCCGAGGCCGATGCCCCTGGCCAGAATCTCGTTCTGAACCAGGATGTTCTCGTGACAGAGGAGAGCGGGCTTGGGCGGCCCGGTCGTCCCGGTGGTGAAGATGATGAGGGCCGGGGAGCGCGGCCCCAGCCCGGCCGAGGCCTTCCGCAGCCGCCGCGTGAAGAGATCGCCCACCTTGAGGGCCAGGAGCTTCCTCCTGTCCATGAGGTCGGTGATGGACACCGCTCCCTCGAGGATGTCGCCGGGCTGCGGGTTGGGCGTGAACTGCACCAGCTGCTCGACGTAAGGGCATCTCTCGCGGACGACCCGCCCGACCTCGCGGAAGTCGCGCACCGGCGTCTTGCCCAGGAAGAAGAAGACCTTGGGCTCGATCTTGTCGAGGTCGCGGACGACTTCCTCCTCCTTGAGCCTGACGTCGAGCGGGGCGAAGATAGCCCCTATCTTGAAGCACGCGTACATGAGGGCGACGTGCTCCGGCACGAGGACCAGCATCGTCGCCACCCGGTCCCCTCTCCCCACGCCCATGTCGAGGAGGCGCAGGGCGAAGAAGTCGATGAGCGAGGCGAACTTCTTGTAGGTCACCTCTTTCCCGTCCTCGTGTTGGAGCATGGCCACCTTGTCCGGGGTCTCCCTGGCCCACTTGTCCACGTAGTCGGTGACAAGCGGCAGCCTCTCGCTCTCCTGGGTCGTCTCCGACATCGTGACGTCCTCCCTTCCGTGACGTCCTGCGTTCGGGACTCGCCGGCCCGGCCAGACGCCACAGCGGCTGCCCGGGGCCGCCCGCCGTCCGTTCCTTCTTCACGGTCCGCAGCGCCGGTGCGCTGCGCCGACCGGCTCCACCCGGGCGAATCCCCGGCCGATAGCCGGGCGCCCGTCGCCGTTCAGAACCTGGTAGAAAAGGTGCATCCCCCCGCCCGTCTCGTCGGGGCCCCGCTCCCTCCCGAGGAGTTGCACGCGCATGACGGTTCCCGGCCGGACCATGGCCCGGAAGCGGGCCGATATGGTTCGGAGACGGGTCGGCTCGCCGTCCGCCTCTCGGTTGACGAGCTCCCTCACGGCGTGGGAGAGGGTGGCCGTGCCGTGCAGGATGATGCCCGGCAGGCCCACCGCCTCGGCGAAGGCCGGCGACGTGTGGATGGGAAACGACAGGCCGGTGCACCCGTCGTGCACGTAAGGGGCCTCCTCGCCGATGGGGACGGGAACCTCCCAGAGCGGCCCGGAGCGGGGCGCGGGGGGCACCGGCACGGCGGGGAGGGTCTCGGCCCCCCGCCC
>DPMO01000001.1 GCA_003541445.1 Clostridiales bacterium
CCACTCGTCTGGTCGTCGGCCGCGGCTGGGGCCCGGGTGTACCTGAGGGCCAGGGTCACCGGTTTTCTGACGGACGAGGACGGCGTGCGGGGCGTCGAGGTCCTGGGTCTCGGCGGCACGGAGGAGAGGGCCGCCGCCCTCACCGAGGGCCGGCTCCCGCACGCGGAGCCAGGGGAGATAACCGCGGAGGTCGTGGTGAACGCGACGGGGCCCTGGGCACAGGAGACGGCGGCCCTCGCCTGCCCGGCCGCGGCGGCTTCCGTGCCGCTCGGACATGACAAGGGCGTGATGGTCATCTTCAACTCGCGGCTCGTGTCGCATGTGATGAACAGGCTGCGGCCGCCGGCCGACGGCGACATCCTCGTCCCGCACGGTCCGGTCACCATCCTGGGCACGACCTCGGGGAAGGTGCGGGGACCGGGCCAGCTCCTGCCGGAACCGGAGGAAGTGGAGCTCCTGCTGCGCGAGGGCCGGGCTCTGGTCCCGGACATCGACCGGGTCCCGCCTCTCCGCGCCTACGCCGGGGTGAGGCCTCTGCTGAAGGAGGCGGTCGAGCTCACGGACCCCGGGGCGGGCCGGGGAGGCGGCCGCGGCTTCCTTCTCGTCGACCACGGCAAGACGGACGGCCTGCCAGGGCTCGTGACGGTCCTCGGCGGCAAGTTCACCACCTTCAGGGCGATGGCCGCGGAGACGGGCGATCTCATCTGCAGGCTCGTGGGAAGGTCGGCGCGGTGCCGCACGGCCGAGGTGGGTGTCCCCAGGCTCGGCTCCCCGGTACCGAGACCGCCGGCCGCACCGGTCCCTCGGGCACCGCTGACGACCGGACCGGAGAACGCGGCGCCCGGACGCGAACGGCCTGACCTCATCGACTCTCTGACCTGCGAGTGCGAATTCGTCAGTTCTTCAAGGCTCGTCTCTCTTCTGGACGCCGGTCTCGCGCTGTCCGATGCCAGACGGCTCTGCCGTCTGGGCATGGGCGGGTGTCAGGGCATCTTCTGCACGCAACGGCTGGCGGGAGCGCTCTTGAGCGCCGGGTGGCCGGGGGACAGGA
The DNA here is from genome assembly GCA_003541445.1 of Clostridiales bacterium. Lineage (GTDB taxonomy): Bacteria > Bacillota > Sulfobacillia > UBA995 > UBA9673 > UBA9673. The sequence continues at coordinate 1,052 of DPMO01000001.1, forward strand.
CCCAGCCGCGGGCTGACCGCGAGGCCGTCGATGCCGAGACGGACGCGTTCCGTCGGGGCCGGCTCACCGGTGTCACCGCCGTGCAGTGGGGCGGCCAGGCGCGCCTCTCCGCCCTTGCCGCCGCCCTGGAGCGGCTGACTTTCGGCCGACCCGGCCGCGGGGGGGAGGGGGTCCGGTGATAGCCGTCAAGACGGGAGTTCTCCGGGTCGTCGACTACGATGTCGTGGTCATCGGGAGCGGGCTCGCCGGGCTCGTCGCCGCGGCCGCCGCCGCCGCGGCCGGGGCCAGGGTCGGTGTGGTGGCCGAGTCCTTCGGCGGCCTGGCCATGTGGTCGGGTCTCGTGTCCGGAGAGGTTCCGGCTGGTGACGAGGAGCTTGACGCCGTGCGCTTCTTCGTCGAGTTCGGCGTCCGTTGCGGGCTGGAGTACGGCGGGTGCGGGGGCGGCCGTGGCGAGGAGGGTGAGGCCGCTCGGAAGGGCATGGAGGTCCTGTCGGTTTCAGGACGACCCGTCCGGTGTCTCCTCGCGCCGGAGACGGCCTGGGCCGGTGACCTCCGGAACTGGGCTTCTTCCGGTACGGAAGCGGATGACGGGGGGCTTCTCGTCGTCGGCTTCACGGAGCTCGAGGACTATCCGGCGGCGGTCATCGCCGGGCAGGCCGCCGCCGAGACGGGGGCCCGGACGGCCCACCGCACCGTGAGCCTCGGGCGGGCGGCCGGAAGGGGCCTCGGGGTCCGCATCGCGGGCCTCTTCGATGACCCGGCATGGTTCGAAGGCTTCCTGGAGACCTCGTGCCGTGTCCTGGGCCGTGAGGCCCGGCGGTTCCGGGCTGTCGCGCTGCCGCCGGTGCTCGGGCTCTTCCGCTTCAGGTCGAACCTCGAGGCCCTCCGCGGGAGTCTCGGGACGGCCGTCTTCGAGCTCCCCGCCGTCCCTCCGTCTGTGCCCGGCATGAGGTTCTGGCGCCTCTGGCGGTGGCGCCTGGAGGCCGACGGGCGCACTTCCTTCCACCTCGGACGGAGGGTCATCGAGGCCGACACGGACGGAGACCGGTGCCTGGCGGTGTCGGACGGGCTCACGGCCTACAGGGCGGCGGCCTTCGTCCTGGCGACCGGAGGGGTCGCCGGCCGAGGGCTCGAGGTGCCTCCTGAGGCCTTCTTCCGGCTCTCGGAGCCGACAGGGGCCTTGCGGCCCGAGCAGGCCCGCGGTGACGGGGGCTCAGCCCGCACGGAGGAGGGTGCGGCACCGGTGGAGCCCATCTTCGGGCTTGAGACCTGCGGCCGGAGAACGGACTGGCTCTCGTGGGGCGTGAGGGTCGACGACTTCTGGCGACCATGTCCGGCGGGCGGGCCGGTGAACGTCTTCGTCGCGGGGTGGCAGCTCGGCGGCCCCGAGCCGGACGCCCTGCTTTCGATCACCAGCGGCTGGCGGGCGGGAAAGGCCGCCGCCGACTGCCGGGAGGAGGGGACGCTGTGAGCGCCGGCGTGCGGGGGCCCGCGCTCTCGGAGGACCGCCTTCCCCTGCCCGACAGCTGCCTCGGCTGCTCTTCGTGTGTCCTGGCCTGCCCGGTGGCTTCCTCAGACGGGCGCTTCGCCGGTCCCAAGGTGCTCGGGCCGGCATTCGAGCGGCTGCTGGGCGGACCGTGGCCGGGGGAGCCGGGCCTGGGGCCGCGGGACGCCGAGGAGCTCGGGGCGGACTTGTGCCTCCAGTGCCACCAGTGCGACCTGGCGTGCCCCGCCGGTGTCCGGGTCAGCTCTCTCACCCGCGGGGCCAAGGCCCTGGCGCGGCGCCTTCCGAAGAGCGCACACCGCCGCCTGACGGACGACCTCCTGGCCGACCAGGAGCTCTTCGGGCGTATCGCGGCGGTCGTGAGATGGCCGCGGAGCCTCCTCCACGGAGTCAGCCCCTGGCTGGGCCGGGCCGTGGACGGGTTCGCGGGACGTCTCGTGGGACTCCACCCGCGGCGCAGGTTCCCGAGACCGCCCCGGCAGTCCTTCCGGGCCTGGTTCGAGGCGACCCGCCGCCCCCGGGAAGAACGGGGTCGACAGCCCGTCATCCTCTTCGTGGGCTGTCACGGTCGGTTCCACGACCCCGCGGTCCCCCGGGCGGCCGTGGTGGCGCTCCGTTCCGCCGGATACCGGGTCGTCCCGGCGCAGGAGGTGTGCTGCGGGTCGCCGGCCCTCAGCGTGGGCGACGAGAGGCGGGCCAGGAGGTCTCTCGAGGCCAACGCGCGTCTCCTAGACCACCTGTCGGGCCGTCTCGGGGGCGGTGTGCCTATCGTCAGCCCCTGCCCGAGCTGCTCGCTGAGCCTACGGGACCTGCTTCCCGAGCTCGTCGGGGACAGGCGTGCCCGCGCCGTGGCGGCAGCCGTGTGGGACCTCGGGGAGTTCCTCGCCGGGCCCGCGAGAGCGGACCTTGAACGGGCCTTTGACCGTCGCCGGCACCGGGGGGGCGACGGCGTCACGCCGGCCGGCGCCGACAAGGCCACGGTCATCTCGTGGACCTACCATACGTCTTGCCATCTCCGGGCCCTCGGGGTCGGGAAGCCCTTCCTCATGCTTCTCTCGTCACTGGAGGCCCCCGGACGGCTTGACGCAGGCCCGGCGGCCGACGGGTGCTGCGGGATGGGGGGACTGTCCGGCCTGACCAGGGAGGGTCACGACCTCTCCCTCGCGGCCGGCGCCAGGGTCCTCGAGGCCTACCGCAGCCTCGCTCCCGCGGGTGCGGTGGTCCTCAGTGACTGCCCGGCCTGCAGATGGCAGATAGCCGAGGCAACGGGCCTCAAGACGGCCCATCCCGTCGAACTGCTGGC
>DPMO01000275.1 GCA_003541445.1 Clostridiales bacterium
GGGTAAATGTTGCGGCTTAGGTCCAGCTGGCTTTCCCGAAGGGTCACCAGCCCGTCGCCAGGCTGGCGGTTTCCCTTTAAGACCCTCCCTGCCCTGTCGCCAACAGCAGTGCTGGATTGCCACTAAGACCGCACTGTAATCCCCAGCATGCCTCCACGTGAGTGGAACAGCCTAGGAGTTTTCCTCGACAGCGCCGTGCGCTTCTTAGCCTTTTTTGCGGACCTTGGTTTCGGCCGCACTGTAGGTCGGCCTCGTCCAGGGCCCTTGGACCAGACCGATGAAGCGACCGTCCGCCAAAGCCGCTCAAGGCAGGCTACGCTGCACCCAGTTTGAGCCCGAATGCAGGTTCAACCCCAAGCCATAGCCAGCCTTCTCAGCCTCGCCACGCGCTTGGGCCTCCGCGGAGCGAGGGTCCCACCCGCATGCCTTTACGGGCTGCCCCCGCTCCTTAACTCCCAGCACCAACCCCCGACTGGGCGTCGAAGGCCAGCACCAGGAACTTCATCGATATGCCCTTGGCGGATTTTTAGCCCCGCCCTTAGAAGCGGCGGCGCCGACTAGGATACTGCGCCACCCTCCTCCTAACTTTGTCGGGTGAACCTGGAAGCGACTGAAAAGCGTCTTCATTATAGCATGGGCCGGAGCGACCATCAATTTACCCGCCGCAGCTAAAGGCCCATGTCGCGGACGGCTTGGCGGACCAGGGCCGAGGTCTCGCTCGCACTCCCCAGGCGGCGGTCGACGACCGCAAGGCATCTTGCGACGGCCGCCTCCGCCGTCCGCCGGGCGGCCAGCTCCCCCACGTCCCTGGCGTAGTTGAGGGAAGAGGCGTCCTCGCCGGCGTCGCGCACGTCGTCGGCTATCTGGAAGGCAAGCCCGAAGTCCTCGCCCGCCTCCCTGAACTCCGCCGCCCAGGCCTGCCGGTCGGGAACCAGGAGACACGGCGCCGAGAAGGCGAACCCGAACAGCTTCGCTGTCTTCAGACGATGAACCCGCAGGGCCGCGTGGTCGTCGCCCGGCAGGCCCAGGGCCGCACCGCCGTCCGGATCGAGGTCGGCGTGCTGGCCGCCGGCCATGCCCGTGCTCCCCGCCGCCCGGGCCAGTTCGGCGATCAGCGCCCCCCAGATACCATCCCCGGTCTCGGCCGCCCGACCCAGGACCTCGAAAGCAAGGGTCAGAAGGGCGTCCCCGGCCAGCACCGCGTTCCCGCATCCGTAGGCCCTGTGGACCGACGGCACCCCCCGGCGTTCGGGGGCATCGTCCATGCAGGGGAGGTCGTCGTGAACAAGGGAGTAGTTGTGGATGAGCTCCAGGGCCGTCGCGGCCGGGAGGACCGCATCCTCGTCGACACCGAGGTCGGCGGCGACCGTGAGGAGGACCACCGGACGGAGGCGCTTGCCGCCACCGCCGCCGAACACGGCATGCCTCATGGCCTCATGCAGGACGGCCGGCGGCATGTCCCCCGACGGGACGGCGGCCTCCAGCGACGCATTGACCGCGGCCAGGCGCCTCTCGTAGGCCTGCCGGCCCCCTCGCTCGCTCATCACGCGTCGTCTTCCCCCGCATCTCCGGGCTCGAAGGGCCTGAGGACCGTCCCACCGGCGCCGTCGGCCACGACCTCGTCGATTCTCGCCTGGGCCTCCTCGAGCTTGGCGGTGAGGAGCCGGGAGAGGCGTATCCCTTCCTCGAAGAGCTCGAGGGCCGTCTCGAGCGGCTCGTCACCCTTCTCCAGCCTCGCCACGACCGCCTCGAGTCTGGCCAGGGCTTCTTCAAAGCTCAGGTCCTCGGCCGGGGCTCCGACCGGAACACCGGCACCCTTCGCCTCTGTCACGGCCTACCCTTCTCCTTCCATGAGGTCTGCCTTGCGCCTCGCGCCGCCGACGGTGCAGTCGATGACGCCATCCCTCACCTCGACCTCGACGGCGTCGCCCGGTCGGACGAGAGCCACCGAACCGACCACCTTCCCGTCCGCGGCCCGGCGGCACACCGCGTAGCCTCTGGCCAGGACGGCGAGAGGACTGAGGGCCTCCAGGCGTCCGGCCAGCGCGTCCCGCCTCATGCGGCAGGCCTCGACCTGCCGCGTGAACGAGAGGAGGGCGTTGCGGGAGAGGTCGTCGACACGTTGACGGCGCGAGTCGAGGATGCGCGACGGGCGGGCCAGGGCCGAGGAAAGCGAGAGCCGTTCGACGGCCTTCATCCTCTCGGCGACCAGGGCGCGGAGGGCCCTCTCGAGGCGCCCCGTCAGCACACCCACCTTCCAGGAGAGGTCGGCCTTCCGCGGGACGGCCATCTCGGCGGCATTGGAAGGGGTCGCCGCCCGCCTGTCGGCCGCAAGGTCGGCTATGGTCACATCGGTCTCGTGGCCCACGCCGCACACCACAGGGTGGCGGCAGGCCCGGATGGCCCGCGCCAGGGCCTCGTCGTTGAAGGCCCAGAGTTCCTCGATGGACCCTCCGCCGCGCGCCAGGATGACGACGTCGATGTCGTCCCTGGCGCTCAGAAGCTCGAGCGCCCGGATGATGTCCGCCGGGGCGCCGTCACCCTGCACCAGCGCCGGGGAAAGGACCAGGTGGATGTTCGGGTAGCGGCGCCGGGCGACGGTGACGATGTCCCGCAGGGCGGCTCCCGTGGGGGAGGTCACGATTCCCACCCGCCGGGGGAGCGAAGGGAGCTCACGCTTCAAGGCCTCATCGAAGAGCCCTTCGTCGGCCAGCTTCCTCTTGAGCTGCTCGAAGGCCAGGTAGAGAGAGCCCATCCCTGCGGGCTCCATCTCCCGGACGTAGAGCTGGTACTGACCGTCCCGTTCGTAGACACTGACGCGTCCCCCGGCGATGACCTCGAGCCCATTCTCGGGTCTGAAGGCGAGCCTCTGGTTGGCCTTCCTGAACATGACCGCGCGGACGGAGGCCGTGGCGTCCTTCAGCGTGAAGTACATGTGCCCCGACGTATGGTGGCGGAAGTTGGAAATCTCTCCCTTGACCCATACGTCGGCCAGGAAGGGGTCACCGTCGAGGAGCCCCTTCACGTAGGAAGTGAGCTCCCCGACGGTCATGATTCGCCTGTCGTGCCTTATCGGCGCCCCTCCTCTCGGCCGGAGCCGGCCCGGGGCGTCGGACCGGAGCATACCGGAGACCTTCAGGCCAGCGTCCTCTCGGCCGCCAGGACGGTGTTCTTCATGAGCATCGTGATGGTCATCGGCCCGACTCCGCCGGGCACGGGGGTGATGGCTGAGGCCACCTCGAGCGCGGCGTCGAAATCGACGTCCCCGACGAGCTTGCCGCCCTCGATGCGGTTCACCCCCACGTCGATGACCACCGCGCCGGGCTTGATCATGTCGGCCGTGATCATCCTCGGCCTTCCGACAGCAGCGACCAGGACGTCCGCCCGCCGGCACTCACCCGCCAGGTCGGTCGTCCGCGAATGGCAGATGGTCACCGTCGCGTGCCTGGAAAGAAGAAGCATGGCCACCGGCTTGCCGACGATGTTGGACCGCCCGACGACGGTCGCGTTCTTCCCCTTGAGCTCCACCCCCGTCCGGTCGAGCAGCTCCATGATGCCGTTGGGGGTGCAGGGGATGAAGCATTCCTCACCTATGTGGAGCCGGCCGATATTCACCGGGTGGAAACCGTCGACATCCTTCTTGGGGTCGATGGCGAAGATGACCTTGTTCTCGTCGATGTGGTCCGGCAGCGGCAACTGCACCAGGATGCCGTGGATCTTCGGGTTCTTGTTGAAGTCCTCCACCATCTTGAGGACCTCGGCCTCGGTGGTCGAAGCCGGCACGCGCAGGACCTCGGAGTAGATGCCCACCTGCCCGGCCGCCTTCTCCTTGCCCTTGACGTAGGAGTGCGAGGCGGGGTCGTCGCCCACCAGGATGACGCCCAGGCCGGGGACGAGCCCGTGCTTCTCCTTCAACTCGGCCACCCGTTCCGCCAGCTCCTGGCGGATCGAGGCCGAGACTTCCTTTCCGCTGATGATCTTCGCCGTCATTGTTTGACCTCCATCCCTGGGGTCACCGGCCGCAGGCCGGCCCTGCCCGCTTGAAAGCGGCAGTAGGAGGAAAAGGACGAAAAGAGGCATCCGCCGCAAGCGGCCGGGTCGCCCCTCCTCAACCCTTGCCCTGAAGGACCTTGTCTATGGCTGCGGCCGCCCTCTTGCCGGCCCCCATGGCCTCGATGACCGTCGCCGCTCCCGTCACGGCGTCCCCGCCGGCCCAGACAAGGTCCCGGGTGGTCAGGCCGCTCTCATCCCGCGTGATGAGACAGCCCTTCCGGTTGACCTCCAGGCCGGGTGTCGTCTGCGAGACGAGCGGGTTCGGCGTCGTTCCTATGGCGATGACGACCGTGTCCACCTCGAGGACGAACTCCGAACCCTCGATCGGGATGGGCCGGCGGCGTCCGGACTCGTCCGGCTCGCCGAGCTCCATCCGCACACACTCCAGACCGGTCACCCAGCCCTCCTCGTTGCCGAGGACGCGCACCGGGTTGGTCAGGGTGCGGAAGATGACGCCCTCCTCCTTGGCATGGTGGACCTCCTCGGCACGGGCCGGCATCTCGGTCTCCGACCGGCGGTAGACGATTATGGCCTCCTCCGCGCCGAGCCTCAGGGCACATCTCACCGAGTCCATGGCCACGTTGCCCCCGCCGACCACGGCGACCCGGCGGCCCACCTTTATCGGCGTGTCCCACTCCGGGAAGAGGTAGGCCTTCATGAGGTTCGTGCGGGTCAGGAACTCGTTGGCGGAGTACACGCCGTTCAAGGTCTCACCGGGTATGCCCATGAACATGGGCAGGCCCGCTCCCGTCCCCAGGAAGACCGCGTCGTAGCCTTCGGCGAAGAGGTCGTCGACGGTGATGGTCTTGCCGACGACCACGTCGCACACGACATCCACGCCGAGGTCGGAGAGGGCCTCGATCTCCTCGGCCACGATGCGCTTGGGAAGCCTGAACTCCGGGATACCGTAGACGAGGACGCCCCCGGGAGCGTGAAGGGCCTCGAAGACCGTGACCTTGTAGCCCATCTTGGCCAGGTCGCCGGCACAGGTGAGCCCCGCCGGGCCGGACCCGACGACGGCGACCTTCTTGCCGTTGGGCTCGGGAAGCTCAGGCTTCACCCGGTCCGACCGGGCCATGGCCCAGTCGGCGGCCGCGCGCTCCAGGCGGCCGATGGCCACCGGTTCGCCCTTCTTCCCCAGCACGCACTTTGCCTCACACTGTGTCTCCTGAGGGCAGACCCGCCCGCATATCGCCGGCAGGCTGTTGGTGTCCTTGATGAGGTCGTAGGCCGCCTGGAAATCACGGTCGCGGATCTTGGCCACGAACTCGGGGATGCGCACGTCGACCGGACAACCTTCGACACAGGCCGCGTTCTTGCACTGCAGGCAGCGCTCGGCCTCGGCCACGGCCGTCTCCCCGTCGTAGCCCAGGGCCACCTCGTTGAAGTTGCGGATGCGCTCCTTGGGGTCCTGCGCCGGCATCTCGGCCCTCGGGCGCTTCACGGGCTTCTTCTTCGTCGTATCCTGCGACACTAGTGGCCACCTCCGCACGTGCAGCCGCCACCGGCGCAGCTGCTCTCCATCCGCTTGACGGCAAGCTCCTGTTCGGGAAGGTACATCCTGCCGCGGCGGACCGCTTCGTCAAAGTCGACCTCGTGGGCGTCGAAGATGGGCCCGTCGACACAGGCGAACTTGACCTCTCCCCCCACGGTGAGGCGGCAGGCGCCGCACATGCCGGTCCCGTCGACCATGATGGGGTCGACACTGACCAGAGTCTTGAGCTTGTAGGGTTCGGTGGTCCGGGCCACCGCCCTCATCATGACCATGGGCCCGATGGCTATGACCTGGTCGATCTTTCGGCCCTCGTCGATGAGCTGCTTCAGGACATCGGTGACGAAACCCTTGTGGCCCTTCGAACCGTCGTCAGTGGCCACCAGGAGCTCGTCGGAGACACCGCGCATCTCCTCTTCAAGGATGAGGAGGTCCTTCGTCCGCGCGCCGATGATGCTCACGACCTTGACCCCTTTGGCCCTGAGCGCCTTGGCGATGGGATAGATCGGCGCGACCCCGAAGCCGCCGCCGACGAGCACGACGAGACCGCGGTCGATGAGAGGGGCCGGCTTTCCCAGCGGGCCTACGAAGTCGAGGATCCGGTCTCCCTCACGCAGTGCCCCGAGGAGCCGGCTGGTCTTGCCGACCTCCTGGACGACGATGGTCACCGTCCCCGCGCCGGCGTCGTAGTCGGCGATGGTCAGGGGGATCCGCTCGCCGGACTCCGTGATCCGGACGATGACGAACTGTCCCGGCAAGGCCTTCTTCGCCACCATCGGGGCCTCGACGACGAACAGCTTTGTCACCGGCGTGAGTTCGCGTCTCTTCACGATTCTGAACATGGCTTCGGTTCTCTCTCCCGTAGCAGCAAGATGTGATGTCTGTGCCAAGCTGGACCCGTGTGCCTGAGGCTCCTATCCCTCCTTTCCGCGGCCGGGAGACGTCTCCAGGCTCGAGGCGATCTTCCCCAGGATGCCGTTGATGAACCGGCCGGAATCGGGAGTGCTGTACCTCTTGGCCAGCTCGACAGCCTCGTTGATGGAAACGCTCAGGGGGATGTCGTCGAGGTGGAGCATCTCGTAGAGGGCCAGGCGAAGGATGTTCCGGTCCACGTTGGCCATGCGCTCGAGCGTCCATTCCCGGGCGCAGGCCCTGAGCCTTGCGTCTATCTCGGGCAGATGGTCGACCGTCCCGCGGAGGAGACGGGCGGCGAACTCCTTGACCTCCGGCGTCAGGACCGCACCGTCGGTCTCCGGGTCCTCGGGGTCCTCGGTCATCAGCCTGACCACCAGGTCGAAGGCTGTCGACGGGTCACCCCCGGCCACATCCAACTGGAAGATGACCTTCAGGGCCAGTTCCCGGCTAAGACGTCGGCTCTTCAAGGAGCTAGTCCCCCATACGGCGGATGCTTCGCCGAAGCCATCCCCTAGTCGCGGCCCGGAGGGAGAACCCTGTCAAGGAACTCCAGCAGGCCTTCCTGGTTCTCATCAAGCTTCTTCCCGATGAGGTACCCCGCGACCGCACACGCGGAGATGAAGACCGTCCACAACAGGCCGAGCCACTTCACGGAGAGGCCGAAAAGGAGTCCTATCGTCACCCCGAGCAACCGACCCCGGTTGCGGCCGGCATAATCGAGGAACGTCTCCAGCCAACCGTCTCCCCTTCGGCCTCCCGACCGCTCCACCCGCTCCGCGGACACCGCCGGTCCGTGGTCCTCGTGCTCGATGTCGTCATCTGGTCTGTGGAAGACGGCCATCTACTCCACCCGCCCGCGCCGGGCCTCGTTGGATATGTTCTCCACGAAAACCTTGACATCCCCGGCCTCGACGCCCACGACGTTCCTGAGGCAGTCGCGGACGGCCCTCTGGATGTCGCCGGAGACCTCCGGCACGCTCACGTCAGGGCTGATGACCGTCCTGAGACGTACACTCAGCCTTCCGCCGTCCGCCTGGACCCAGCCCCGCACCCCTCGGACACCCTTGACCTGGCGGGCCACTTTCCGGACCAGGCTCTCCACGGCCGTGACGGAGATCCTGACCTCCCCGAGCTCACTCTCGTGGACCAGGGTCTGGTCGACCCCTGACCGGTGGAACCCGTAATAGATGAAGCAGACGGAGATGATGAAGGTGATGCCGGCCAGGATGCCTATGAGCCAGCGTCCCACGTCATCCTTGAGGCTTGTCCAGAAGACCTCCAAAGGGATGAGCCACCCGGCCGCCAGCATGATGGTGACGGCGGAGATGGCGGCCACGATGAGGGTCATGACGGTGAGAATGATACGGTCGAAAAGGCCCATCACCTGACGCGAGGTCCCTCCTCCCGGCCTTCCTGGCGGAAAGCGACGCCCTGGATATGGATGTTGACTTCCACCACGTGGAGGCCTGTCATGCTCTCCACGGCCTGTTTGACGCTCTCCTGCACGCGCTGGGCCACTTCGGGGATGCGGACGCCGTACTCGACGACGAGAAACAGGTCGAGAGCGGCCTCGCGGGCGCCCACCTCCACCTTGACCCCTTTGGACAGGTTCTTCCGGCCCAGCATGTCGGTGATGCCCCCGACGATGCCGCCGCTCATGCCGGCCACACCCTCCACCTCGGTGGCCGCTATCCCGGCGATGGTCCCGACGACGTCGTCGGAGATCCGCACGGCTCCGGCGTCCTTGTCCTCGTCGTCGCACGGGCCCAAGGTCCGCTCGTCCGACTCGCCCACCCCCAAGAAGGGCCCCTGCCCGCCCGCGTGCGGGGCCTTGTGGTACAGGGTTCTGGTATTCGTCCGGCCCCTTTGATTCCCTGCCTCAGCCGCCCCTGGCCACGACCGTGATGTCCTCGTAGGAGAGTCCGGCCACGCGGACGGCGATGTCGGCTATCCGCAGGACCTCCTCCCCCGTGAGGGCTTCGGCCTTGACCAGGATCGTGGCCTTCCCCCCGGAGAGCACCACCACCGCGTCCTCGAAGCCCTTGGCGCGGATGAGGTGCTCGATGTCCGTCTCGAGGCCCACCGTGCGGGTTATCTCGAGCCAGAGAGCCGCAGCCTGCGCCGCGGACGCCTCGTCGACGCCCGGCTTGTCCAGGACCTCCCGGAGGAGCTCGAGCTGCAGACTGCGTGCCCGATGGCGTTCGAGACGGAACTCCATGAAAGTATCCCCACCGCCGCCCAGGAGGCCGGCGAGAGCCTCTCCCTCCTGCCCGCCGGGCGGCAGGAGGGAGAGGGCGGGCAGCGTCTCGTCCGACGCGCCGCCCTCCGGTGAGCCGCCCCCCGGCGCGATGCCGCCCTCCGTCGCGGGCCTCCCCTCGGCCGGGCCCGCGGTCGCCGCCAGCCCGTCCTCCCCGGACCGGCCGAGAGGCAGGTTCTCAAGGAGCAGGTCCCGGTTGGCTGCCACGTACCAGGCCGCAAGCGCAACCAGCGCCAAGAAGAAGATGAACCTCAGGATCTCCCTGCCTGAAACGATCATCGTGCTCCGGCCTCCTCACGACTTCTCTGCCGCACGGACCCCGACCCCGGCCGCCCCGGTCTCCCGGCCTGTCCTAGCCCCCCGGCAGGACGACCACCTTGTGGGCGGGGACCCCGAGCAGGGTCTGGACGGCCAGGGAGAGGACCGCCTTCACCCGCGGGTCGGCGGCGCCGCTGGCGACGACCACCACCCCGCGGACCCGGGGCAGGACGACACGCTCCACCACCGGCTGGCTCCCCGCGCCCTGGGAGACGACCACGGCCGTCCGGATCGTGTCGGTCTGGGTGACGACCCTGGTCCCCCCGCTCGCGTCCCGCTCCTCCGTCCTCTGCGTGCTCTCCGTGGTGTCGTAGCCGTAAACATACGTCGCCCCCGCTTCGAGGAACACCGCGACGGTCACCTTCCCGGCACCCTCGACCCTGGAGAGTATCCTCTCGAGGTCCTCTTCGAGCATCGCCTTGAGCTCATCCACCGTGGAGAGCCCTCCTGTCGGTCCCTGGGAGGCGGCCCCGGCCGTGCCCGCCCGGCCCGCCGAGGGCGCCACCTCGACGTGGGCCCCGGGGACGCCCGCCGCAGGACGGAGGAGGTCGGCCAGGCTCATGAGCCCGATGCCGATGACCACGACGAGGCCGAGAAGCCACAGGGCCTTCAGCGTCTGTCCCTTGATCCGCCCCTCGCGGCCGGAGGCCTGGACCAGCCCTGCCAGCCATGACCTCTCCTCTCCGGTTCCGGTCCGCCTCGCTTCCCGTTCCGCCATGTTCCCGTCATCACCCCCAACCTGTCCGGTTCCCCCGCGTTCAGGGCCAGACCTCGACCGTTATCCCTCCGGGAGGAACCCCCACCAGGAGAACGATGACACTCCTGAGGCGCCGGGCGAGCTCCTCCGCTTCCGCCGTCCGACCGGACCGGGGGCGGCCGCCGCCGGCCGCCGGTGACGGCACACCCGGCCGTTCCGCGGTCACGCTCCCACCGATGACGACGGGCTCGACCTTCACCGTGACCGGGCCTACCGGTTCGACAAGCCGGGCCGGGCTTCGGCCGCGGTCCGCATCGGCGGCCGCACCTTCACCGGCGCCGTCCCCTCCGGCCGAGGCCTCGGCTCCGGCTTCGGCTCCTCCCGCCGGCTCGAGCCAGACGGAGAGCCGCACGGCCTGTATGGCCCCGTAGGAGGCTGACGAGGGGTCGGTGTCGAGGTCCACCACGGCCTGTGCCGCCGCCACACCTTCCTCCCGCATGGCGACAGCCTCTATCTGGCTCTCCAGAGAGGCGCGGACGGCCGCGAGCGCCCTGTCCCTGGACGCCTCCCGGATGCGCGCCCCGTGCTCGAGCGCCCCTTCCAGCCCGGCGACAGCCGCGCCGCCGCTGAACTCCCATACGCTCATCGAGGCGAGGGTGTGGTCGACGGCGAATCCGCCCCCCAGGAGGGCGAGGACGGGCCGGGCCACGGCGAGCATGACGAAGAACCCGACGGCCACCCGGCCGAACCGCTTGAGGTCCCCCTCCGGCAGGAGCATCTCGAGAAGACCGGCCAGGAAGAGGACGAGGACGATCTCCCTCGTCCACAGGCGAAGCGCCTCGACGAACCCGCTCAAACCGGACCACTCCTCTCAGCGGGCCATGACCGCGGCCGTGGCCGCCCCGACGACGATAGCCAGCGAGATGAGGAACATGACGCCCACCGCAAAGGCCAGGACCATCATCAGGACCAGCGAGTTGGCGATGCTGTGGAGGCTCCCCACCAGCCGTCCCGCTCCCAGGGGCTGCACGACGGCCCCGGCCACCCGGAAGACGATGACGAGCGAGGCGACCTTGAGCAAGGGGAAGACCGTGTAGGCCACGATGGCGAGGGCGCCGACAACGCCCACCACGTTCTTCAGGACCAGCGAACTGCTCGCGACCACCTCGACCGCGTCCGACAGGAGTCCGCCGACGAACGGGATGAAGGCGCCCACGGCGAACTTGGCCGCCCGGACCGCCGCTCCGTCGAAGACCGCCCCGGCCGCCCCGTAGATGGCGGCCACCCCGAGGAAGGCCGACAGCAGGAGCCCCGTCACCACGACGGCCGCCTGCCGCAGCGTCTCGGACAGGGCCGTGAGCTGGAACCCGGTGAAGGCACGGGAGACGAGGTCCACGCAGGCGGCCGCGAGGACGACGGGCAGGACCACGTCACGGATGAACCCGGCGACGAACTCGACCGAGGCCACCAGGAGGGGGTGGAACAATCCGGCCGTGGTCACCGCTCCCAGGCTGGCCAGGAGGGTTATCATGACGGGGAGCATGGCCTGCATGAAGTCCACGAGCCGGTCGATGACCTCCCGACAGACATCTGTCGCCAGAAGGAAGCCCCCGACCCCCATGATGATGAGGACGATGTAGCAGACGGCAAACGCGAGTTGGCTCGTCTCGCGCCGGGCGAAGGCGCTCTGGATGTTCTCGAGCAGCCCGCAGAGCAGCGCGAGGATGACAAGGCGGCCCAGCAGGCCCGAGCCGGAGACCACCTCCCGCCCCAGACGCGTCATCACGGCCTTCAGGAAGCCGGTGAGGGTGTAGGCCCCTTCCCTCCTGACGAGCATGTCGATGACGTCCCGGACCCGGATGGGAGGCAGGTCCCCCTCCATCTCCCGTTCAAGCTGCTCCAGGAGGCGGTCGACGTCCCCCAGCCCGAGACCTTCGGCCTGGCGGACGACCTCGGCTTCGACCAGGTCTGCCGCTGCCTGCTCCGAACCGGGACCGCCCCCCGGGACCGGGCCGGCCCGGGCCGGTGGCGCCGCCTCGGCCCCGGG
>DPMO01000109.1 GCA_003541445.1 Clostridiales bacterium
GGGAAGGGACGGCTTCCTATGTTGAGCAGAAGGCAGCCTTAGCCCTCTTCGAGAAGGATCCTGAGCCCGTTTCCCCGCAATGCGGGTGGTCCCGGCAATACGCCTTTGGAGCCGCCGTTTGCCATCTGCTTGAAGAGACGCTGGACGTGAACTGGCAGGCTCAGGTCGAGCAAGGAGCAATGCCGACCCGGGTTCTGTGCGATGCGTTCCAAGATGAGGAGGCCGACCTCCGCCAGCTACATCTGGAAGATAAGTTGGCAGCCGAGGAACGGAACGTTGAGCAGCTTCGATCAGAAGTGATGGCGCAGGTTGATAACCTACAGCGGGCTGGGATAACGCGGGTCCAATTGCCCCAAGGTACGACTATCCGTCGCTCCTTCAGTCCAACACGGATTACCTCCCTTGGAGATGGCCGGCTGGTTCACCACGGCTTCCTGATCGTGCAGCTTCCCTCTGGAACCATATCGGTACGTGGTGACCTTGCTGTTGAGGATCATGAACACGGCTTTCTGGTCCTACGGAGGTTCCCCGTTCATGTTTCGGACGGGAGGCTCTCCTATCAGAGTGACACCCTCTCCGTGTCCCTGGTTGGGGTCAGTCAGACGGCTCAAGGAGACGTTGTCATCGGATAACGCGGGAGCACGGCGGGGCAAGGCTCCGTGTACGGTGGAACTGTGAGCCCCGCCTGTGGCGTGCCTGTCCAGCCGTTCAACCTGACGCTGGCCTTTGAAGGCCCCGTTCGGTTGGCCTCGGCCCGCGCAGGTTAACGGCGAGTCGTTGGCCAGACGGGGCGGGGGCCTGGTCCGAGACCTGGATAACTATCAAATCAAACACCCGTCGACGCGACACTTTCTCCATCTCATGCGGCCGGGTGACCCCGGCCTCGTTCCCCGACCGTCAACTTGGCCGACGGCAGGCATCCGCGTCCTTCTGGCGAAAAACGCGCCCAGGCAAGGTATGGCAGTCCGCTGGGCCGACCCGCGCCTCCACCTGACGTCGGCCGGGTTCGGGCCGCTCCGAATGTGAGGCGGCCGGCGCAGGTGAGGCCGCCTGCCGTTGGACAGGGCAAGAGGCAGGAGGTGCTGAGTTGGGCGAGTGCGTTTTCTGTGACATCGTTGCCGGCCGAGCCCCGGCCAGTATCATATACGAAGATTCTGACGTGGTTGCATTCATGACACTACGCCCGATTGCTCCGGGCGAGTGTCTTGTCATCCCGAAGGTCCATGTGGACCACTTCACTGATTTGGGAGACCGGCTTGCTGCGCGGATGATGGTTGTTGCACAGCATCTTGGACGGCGGGTGCGGGAGGTCTTCAAGCCAAAGCGTGTGGGGTTCGTCGTACACGGCTTCGGCATCCCACACGCACATCTAATTGTAGTTCCCCAGCACGGCCCACACGACATCACTTCCGGTCGGTTCGCCCGTGTCGAGGACGGCAAGGTGGTCTTCAGTCATAGGGACATGCCGATTGCTGACCGCACCGTCCTTGACGAGCATGCGAGGCTCCTTCGGGTAGATGAACTGACTAGTCCATAAGTTCCGTGCCTGTCCAACCAGCGGTTCCACCTGACGCCGGCCCGCTGGAGCCCGGTGGGTCTGCAACGGCTGGCGCAGATGAACTGCTTTCCGTTAGACCGGGCTGATGGTCTGGTGGGAACAATGATGAGCCTAAGACAGCACGAGGTGGTCCTCCGCGGGCCGCGAGTCATAGATTTGTATGCTTTATTTCTCCGTATGCTTACCGTCAACTGCGAGATAAGATTCAGGAAATATACCCTGATATCTCAAGCTCACCGTCGGCCTAACCCTGCGTACACCGGGCTGGCTATGCCTGCGGCTCTGTACGCTCGCCTCTGCGTCGCCAGCTGCTTACGCCCTTGGTAGGCCGAGCGGCCACGCTCACCTGCCACGAACCTCTGGGTCGGGCTGGTGTAGGGCCTCGCGGTCGGCTGCCGAATGCGGGTATCCTCACGTTCTGAGCCGGGTGCCTTGCCTACCCCTGACTGGAGTTGAACACCTCGCGGTAACAAACAGGGCCGCGAAAGCCTTGCTAGAGGGGCATTTCGGGCCCTTCTTCCCATGAAACCGGTTGTGCCTACGAAACGTCCCTCTTGGGTTTGGGGAGTGAGTTATGGCGTGGTGGAGGTTTGAGCTGGAGGCTTTCGAAGATGCTCTTCTGCTCGGAGGTGAGGGGGGCGGTCTGCCAGACCTCCCCGGACCGCGTCCGATGGATGCCGACCTGGAGGGTCCTTATGCGGTCCGCGAGACGGTGGTAGACGCGGGCGGATATCGACCACGTGCTTGAGGTCCCGGAAGATGCGCTCGACGGCCCAGAGCTGCTTGTATCCCAAGGCGATGTCCTCGGCGGAGAGCCCGTCGTCGGAGCTTGAGACCAGGAACTTGCCGTCGAAGTGTTCCTCGGCCCGGATCTTGGCCCTGTCAAGTCGGAGCTTGCCGGCCGGGGTCTGGTGGATGTAGCGGCCGTAGACCTTGTGGGCCCTGAGGCGGCAGGCGGCCTTCCTGTGCGACTCCCCGTCGAGCTGCTCCAGGTCGTCCAGCCGGTGCCTGACCTCGGCGACGATATCCTCACGCTTCTTGCGGTCCCTCCTGGCCTCCTCGGAGTTCCTGACGATGATGAAACGGCGACGGGCCTCACTGTCACCGCCCACCACGACCTCCTTGATCTCAAGTCCGTTATCGAGTCTCCGGTAGCTTCCCGCGCGGCTCAGAGCCTCGGCGGGAAGGCCTCTCCGGCCCAGGCGAAGCTTCTCACCGAGGATGTAGTGCCCGCCGGCGCCCTGCAGGACCCGCCGGTTGGCCTCGGAGCCCGGCCCGGCGTCGGCCACCAGGACGACGCGCCCCAGCTTCCAACCGTTGAGGTCCTTCTTGACCTGCTGCACCACGTTCTTGTCCACGGTGTTCCCGGGCCAGACCCAGCATCTGACCGGTATCCCCGTCCTCGTCACGGCGAGGCCTACCACCACCTGGGCCAGGTCGGAACGCTTGTTCTTCCTGAAACCCCACCGGCGGAGTCCGTCCTCCCCCGGGTCCTCTCCTTCGATCTCGAAGTAGGTCGTCGTGGTGTCCAGGAAGATGAGGTACACCTCGAGCTTGAACAGGTCGGCCACCGAGGAGAACACGTCGAACTGTATCTCCTCCTCGGCCTCCAGGAGGAAGTCCATGGCCCGGTAGAGCTGGTGGACCTTCACTCCGGGTAGACTGTCGATGAGCACCTCGCTCGAGACCCGATGCTCCATGCCCAGCTTGCTCGACGGTTCCAGGGCCCGGTTGGCCACCATGGCGAACAGAAGCCGCTCCACCGGGGTCGTGTAGCCCCGCGGGGCCAGACGGTCCTTCAGCACCCTCCCAATCCCGAGGCGCTGCCAAAGGCCGCCGAGGAGCCAGGCCCCGCCCAGACGCCTCGACCCCAGGAACTCGAAGGGCCACTCCTCGCCGAGTCGTTCCTGGAGGGCTTCCACTTCCGTGGGTTCCAAGTAGCGGGAGATGCTCCTCACCAGCTGGCGACGGGCATCGACATCAAGGCGGTCCGTCCGGCCGAAACTGTAGAGGACCTTGACCCGGGTCTGACCCGAGTCCCGGTAGTTGTGGTCCCTGTAAGATTCACGTGGGCAGATAGAGGGCGCATCGGGGTCTAGGTAAAAAGGAAGACCTCACTCAAGTCCGCCCCATCGGAACAAGGAGTGAGGTCCCCCGATGTGCGGTTTCAGTCTACTGTGTGAGGCCGAGGATTTCAACACCCTGGA
>DPMO01000253.1 GCA_003541445.1 Clostridiales bacterium
CCCGGACGGGTCACGGGTCAACGCGGTCATCCCGCCGGTGGCGGTGGACGGCCCCTACCTCACCGTCCGGCGGTTCGGCACCGGGCTCCTGGAGGCCGAGAGCCTTGTGGCCCTGGGGACCGTCGACCGCGCCGGCCTGGAGGCGCTGAGGTGTGCCGTCGAGGGCCGGCTCAACATCGTCATCTCCGGCGGGGCGGCCAGCGGGAAGACGACGTTCCTGAACGCCATCGCGGGCTACATCTCCCTGGAGCGGGAGAGGGTCATAACCATCGAGGACGCCGCCGAACTGCGGTTCGGTGAGGGCAATCTGGTACGCCTGGAGTGCCGGCCGGCCAACGTCGAGGGGCGGGGCCGCGTGGACCCCAGACAGCTCGTCAGGAACGCCCTGCGCATGCGGCCCGACCGGATCATCGTCGGCGAGTGCCGGGGTCCGGAAGCCTTCGACATGCTCCAGGCCATGAACACCGGGCACCCCGGGTCGATGACGACGGTGCACGCGAACTCGCCGCGTGACGCCCTGCGGCGCCTGGAAATCATGGTCCTCATGGCCGGGGAGGGCCTCCCTTACGCGGCCGTGCGCGACCATATCGGGTCCGCCGTGGACCTCATCGTCCACCTCACCCGGCGCCCGGACGGCAGGCGCGTCCTCTCGGAGATCTGTGTGCTCCGCTCCTACGACCATGCCGCCGGGGCCTACGAGCTCGTCAGGGCTCAGAGAGGTGAGGGAGGACGCCTCGTCCTGCCCCTGGCGCCCGACCAGGCGGAGCGGTTGTCCCTCTTCGGAGGCAGGCGGCGGCCGGAGGGGCCGGAGGCGGCGGAGCATGACGGAGGGTAGGGGAGGCTGTTGTTGGAAGGCGGGTTCACTCTGGTGTCGGCCAGCATCGGGGTCTCTGTGGCCGTCCTGTGCCTGCTCTTGGCTCTGGCCGCCCGGCCGGGCGAGAGGGACTGGGGCGGGCGTCTGGTCGGCCGCCTGGAAACGTTGGTGGGGCCTCCGCGGGGTCTTGGCGTCGGGAGGGGCGGCCGTCGGCGGGGAGGGCGTCCGGGGTGGCCGGAAGGTCCGCCGGAGGCCTGGTCGGTGCGGGGCCGCGTCGCCGCGGGAGCGGCGGCGGCCGCAGCCGGCGCCGGCGCGGGGTGGATGTTGGCGGGGGGGACGGTCCCGGCCGTCCTCTGCGGGACCGCCGCCGTCTTGGCCTGGGAGGCAAGGAGGTCGGCGGCTGTAAGGGCACGCCGGCGGAGGTTCCGGGACGGACTGGAGGCCATGATCGAGGTGCTGGTGGCGTCGTTCAAAGCCGGACACGGGCCCGTCCAGGCCCTGGAGGAGGCCAGACGAAGGTCGGACGGGCCGGTACGCCAGGCTCTCGACCGCGTCCTCGACAGCTTTCACGCCGGTGCTCCGCTGCAGGAAGCCCTGCGCGAGCTCGCCCGGGGGTGGCCAGCGACCGAGGCGGTCTATCTCGCCGCCTGCCTCGAGACCCACCTGAGGACGGGAGGAGATGTGGCGGCCCTCCTGGTCAATCTCGCCGGGGTCCTCCGCGACAGGCGGCAGCTCACCGGTGACCTCGCCGCCCGTACGGGGGAGGCCCGTTCGACAGCGGTCCTCCTGGGCCTTTTGGCGCCGGCCCTCCTGGGCTACATCCTGTGGGTCGAACCGGCGCAGCTCGGACCCCTCCTGACGAGCCCTGTGGGCCTTGCGGTGTCGGTCTACGCCGCCGTGTCCTGGGGTGTGGGGGTGGTGGTGGTGCGGCGGATGGTCGAGGCCGTAGCGCGTGAGGTCGAAGGGGAGGGATGACCGTGGAGGTCCTGGAGACGGCGCGGACCCTGGCGGCCGCCGCCGCGGCCGCCGCCTTCGGGTGCCTCGTCATGGGTCTTTCGCCGTCGGCGGCGGTGTGGGAGCGGCTGAGACGGCTCCAGGAGGGCGGCGGCTCCGGGGGGTCCGGTGAGGCGGGCCGGACCGGACGGGCCTCGGCCGGAGGGCGGCCCGGGGGAGAGTGCTGGACCGAACGGGTCAAGCGGAGGCTCCCGCCCGGCCTTGCGAGCCTTTGGCCGCTGGACGCCGAGGCTGCGGCGGCCCTTGCCGCGCGGGGCCTCGGCGCGGGGGACGTCCATCTCGCCGGGACCCTGGGGGCCCTGGCGGCAGGCTTGGTCCTGGTCTCGACAGGCCTGGTGCGGGGTGGCGTCCCGCCCGGCTGGCTCGTCTTCGGGGTGGGCGTTCTGGCGGCCGTGGGCCCGCGGGTCTGGGTGGCGCGCATGACGGCCGGACACCGGGCGGCGGTGGCCCGGGAGCTGCCTGAGGTGGCCGAGCTCATGACCCTGGGGGCCGAGAGCGGCCTCGGACTCCTGGACGCGGTGAGACTGGCCGCATCACTCTCGGGCGGACCGGTGGGACGCTCCCTCGCCATGGCCCTGGACGAGGTGCAGGCCGGGCGGGAGACGGCCGCCGCCCTGCGCGACGCCGCGGCCCGGGTCGGGGGACGGGAGGCGGCGGCCTTCGTCGCATCGGTCGTGCAGGGACTGGAGCTCGGGACCCCGGTGGCCCGCGTCCTCCGGGCCCAGGCCGACTCCTTGCGGACCCGCCGGAGGCAGGCCCTGGAGGCCCGCATCGCCGCCTTGCCCCTCAAGCTCACTCTGGCCACCATCGTCTTCTTCGTCCCCGCTCTCTTCGTCCTGTCGGTGCTCCCGAACCTCCTGGCCTTCCTGCAGGGGCGCTGGTGACCTCGCGTAGCCGTGGCGGGCAGGGCCTTATTGTCAGAATGTTTCCTCTCGTCGGCCATATGCTCGGGCCGAGGCCCAGAGGTGCTATCATAGTCGTGAAAAGCCTGGACACCGCCGGAACGGTCGACCTAGAGGGTTTGAAGAGAGAGAACAGGCCTGACGGACGGGAGAGGAGACGACCATTGCCGGGACTCAAGGAGACCATTGACGGCAACACCGCGGCGGCTCATGTCGCCTACGCCTTCAGCGAGGTGGCCGCCATCTACCCCATCACGCCCTCGTCCCCGATGGGGGAACTATGCGACGAGTGGGCGGCTCACGGCCGGAAGAACATCTTCGGGGAGGTCCTGAAGGTCGTCGAGCTTCAGTCCGAGGCCGGCGCCGCAGGCGCCGTGCACGGGATTCTCGCGGCCGGCGCCCTCGCCTCGACGTTCACGGCTTCACAGGGCCTTCTCCTCATGATTCCGAACATGTACAAGATGGCGGGCGAACTGCTTCCCGGGGTCTTCCACGTGTCGGCCCGTGCCCTGGCCACCCACGCCCTGTCCATCTTCGGGGACCACTCCGACGTGATGGCCGCGCGGCAGACCGGGTTCGCCCTCTTGGCCTCGGGATCTGTCCAGGAGGTCATGGACCTGGGGGCGGTGGCCCACCTGAGCGCCATCCAGGCGAGTCTCCCGTTCCTGCATTTCTTCGACGGCTTCCGCACGTCCCACGAGATCCAGAAGGTCGAGGTCCTCGACTACGCCGACCTCGCCGGACTCGTCGACAGGAAGGCCCTCGAGGCCTTCCGCGCCAGGGCGCTCTCTCCGGAGCACCCGCACCAGAGGGGGACGGCCCAGAACCCCGACATCTTCTTCCAGAACCGGGAGGCGGCGAACAGGTTCTACGACGCCCTCCCGGCGGTGGTCCTCGAGAACATGGAGAAGCTCGCCGCTCTCACCGGCCGGCGCTACAGCCTCTTCGATTACGTCGGGGCCCCGGACGCCGACAGGGTCATCGTGGCCATGGGCTCGTCCTGCGAGGTCATAGAGGAGACCGTGAACCACCTGGTCGGGCGGGGAGAGAAGGTGGGCCTGGTCAAGGTGAGGCTTTACAGGCCTTTCTCCCGGACGCACTTCTGGCAGGCCCTACCGTCCACGTGCCGGAGGATTGCCGCCCTCGACCGGACGAAGGAGCCGGGGGCGCCCGGAGAGCCTCTCTACGAGGACGTCTGCTCCGCACTGCTCGAAGCGGGCAAGCCTGAGGCTGCCGCGGCCGGTTCGCCGTGGTCCGGCGGCGGCCGGTCCGACCTCCCGGAGGTCTACGGTGGACGCTACGGCCTCGGCTCGAAGGACTTCACGCCGGCCATGGTCAAGGCGGTCTTCGACAACCTCGCCACCGACAGGCCGAAGAACCACTTCACGGTGGGCATCACCGACGACGTGACCGGGACCTCTCTGGCGGTCGGTCCGGCACTGGACACCGCTCCGGAAGGCACCTACTCGTGCAAGTTCTACGGGTTGGGTTCCGACGGCACGGTGGGGGCCAACAAGAACAGCATCAAGATCATCGGTGACAACACGGACCTCTACGCCCAGGGCTACTTCGCCTACGACTCCAAGAAGTCCGGCGGCATGACCATATCCCACCTCCGGTTCGGCCGAAAGCCCATCCAGTCGTGCTATTTCGTCGACCAGGCGGACCTCGTCGCCTGCCACCACCCGTCCTATGTCGCCAAGTACGACCTTCTCAAGGACCTGAAGCCCGGCGGGGTCTTCCTGCTCAACTCGCCCTGGAAGACCGAAGAGCTCGAAGAGAAGCTTCCGGCCCACGTGAAGCGGGCCATCGCCAAGAAGAGGGCCAGGTTCTTCAACATCGACGCCAACGCCATCGCCGACGAGGTCGGCATGCGCGGCCGGATCAACGTCATCATGCAGGCCGTCTTCTTCAAGGTCGCCGGAATCATGCCCGTCGACGAGGCCATCGGACACATCAAGAAGGCCATCGAGAAGACCTACGGCCGCAAGGGCGAGGAGATCGTCAGGAAGAACGTCCTTGCCGTGGACCGCGCCCTGGGGAGTCTGGTCGAGGTCGAGTACCCGTCTTCGTGGGCCGAAGCCCTCGACGAGGCCGCCGCTTCGGACGACCTCGACCGGGCCGCCGCGGAGGTGGAGGCCCTCATGGGGCCGGCGGGCAGGGCCGCCCTGGAGTACACCGAGCGCGTGGCCCGTCCCGTCCTGGCCCTGGAGGGCGACAGGCTCCCCGTCAGCGCCCTGTCGCCTGACGGCACCTGCCCGACGGGGACCACCCGGTTCGAGAAGCGCGGCATAGCCCTCGAGGTGCCCGTGTGGCACGCCCCGGACAGGTGCGCCCAGTGCAACCACTGCGCCATGGTCTGTCCGCACGCGGCGGTCCGGCCCTTCCTCATCGAGCCGGAGACCCTGGAGGACGCCCCGGAATCCTTCGTCACCGTGCCGGCGAAGGGCCGCGAGGCCGCGGCCAGGGGCCTGCGCTACCGCATCCAGGTGTCGCCGCTCGACTGCACGGGGTGCCGGAACTGCGTGGAGGTCTGCCCGTCCAAGGACAAGCCCCTCAAGATGGTCCCCATCGAGGAGGGCGTCCTGGCCGAGGCGGGCAACTGGAACTACGCCGAGAAGCTTCCGCTCATCACCGACGTCTTCGACCCGACGACGGTCAAGGGGAGCCAGTTCCTGCGCCCGCTCTTCGAGTTCTCGGGGGCCTGCGCCGGCTGTGGTGAGACGCCCTACGTCAAGCTCGTCACCCAGCTCTTCGGCGACCGGATGATCATCGCCAACGCGACCGGCTGTTCGTCGATCTACGGAGGCAGCTCGCCGACCTGCCCCTACACCGTCGGCCCGGACGGCCGCGGCCCGGCCTGGGCCAACTCCCTCTTCGAGGATACGGCCGAGTTCGGCTACGGCATCGCCCTCGGGGTGGCCAAGAGGCGCGAGGGCCTGGCCCGGGCCGTGGGCGACGCGCTCCGGGCCGGAGGGCTCCCGGCCGACCTCGAGGAGGCTCTCTCCGCGTGGCTCGGGGCGATGGACGACCCGAAGAGGTCGCGCGAGTACGGGGACCGGGTGAAGGCCCTCCTGCCCGAGGCCCGGAAGCGGGTCAAGAGCGAGGCTCGGACGGCGCTCGAGCGCGTGGCTTCTCTCGCCGAGTTCTTCACGAAGTGGTCGGTGTGGGCCTTCGGCGGCGACGGCTGGGCTTACGACATCGGCTACGGCGGGCTCGATCACATCCTGGCCTCCGGGACCGACATCAACATCCTCGTCCTGGACACCGAGGTCTACTCCAACACGGGCGGCCAGTCCTCGAAGGCCACGCCGACGGGGGCCGTCGCCAAGTTCGCGTCGGCCGGCAAGCCGACGAAGAAGAAGGACCTCGGCCTCATGGCCATGACCTACGGCTACGTCTACGTCGCCTCCGTGGCCATGGGGGCCAGCAGGAACCAGCTCATGAAGGCCCTCGTCGAGGCTGAGAGCTACCCAGGCCCGTCCCTCATCATCGCCTACTCTCCGTGCATCAACCACGGGATAGACATGACCCGCACCCAGGAAGAGGAGAAGAAGGCCGTGGAGGCCGGGTACTGGCCCCTCTACCGCTACAACCCGGCCGCGGCGGAGCGCGGCGAGAACCCGTTCACCCTCGACTCCAAGGACCCGACCGGGAGCTTCCGCGACTTCCTCATGGGCGAGGTCAGGTACTCCTCCCTTGTCCACACCTTCCCGGAGAGGGCGGAGGAGCTGTTCAAGAAGGCCGAGGAGGACGCGAGGTCCAGGCTCGAGACGCTGAAGAGGCTGGCCGCGGCCAGGAGCTAGCACAAGCCTTCAGCCGCGGACCGACAGCGGCGGCGTCGTCGAGGTTCCGGAGTACTTGCGGGGCTCAGGCGACGCCGCCGGCGTGCGGTCGACGCCCTCCGCCGTTGACTTCCGGCCGTCTCCCGGCTAGACTTAGCGCGCTGTAGCATACGCCCCGCGCGACCGGCCGGACCCGGCCTCAGGTCACGCGGGTCGGACCGGCCCCAGGTCGTGCCGGCCGCCCTGCACCTGTCGGTCAAGCTCCCGGGACGCAGCCCCCGGTCCGCGAGGTGAGCCGGGACATGGTCCGGCTACGTGCACCCGCCGCCCGGCCCGCCGGGGTCCTTCGCCGACTGCCGCTCCTTGACGAGCGCGGAGTCACCACCGCCGAGTACGCCCTGGCATACCCCGGC
>DPMO01000272.1 GCA_003541445.1 Clostridiales bacterium
GCGAAGGCCTGCTGTGAGGGGCGCCTGCCGCCGGCGGCCGGCGAGGCCTTCGAGGAGCTCGGACCGGCGTACCTCGAGGTCCCCCGCGACCGGAACAAAGGCGATTTCGCCACCACGGCCGCCCTGCGGCTCGCCGGTCCCTGCGGCATGCCGCCGCGCCGCATCGCGGAGGAGCTCGAGGCCGGTCTCGACCTGTCCGGCCTGCCGGTGGTGAGGACGGAGGTCGCCGGGCCCGGGTTCCTCAACTTCCACCTCGCCCCAGGCTGGCTCAACGACGTGGTGGCCGACATCCGGCGCCAGGGGGCGGCCTACGGTCGCTCAGACCTGGGGCGGGGCGTGAGGGTGCAGGTGGAGTTCGTCAGCGCCAACCCGACCGGCCCCCTGGGGGTGGTCAACGCCCGGGCGGCCGCGGTCGGCGACACCCTCGCCTCCCTCCTCGAGGCCACCGGTTTCGACGTCGAGCGCGAGTACTACATCAACGACGCGGGGAGCCAGATCGACAAGCTCGGCCGATCGGTCGAGGCCCGGTGGCTCGAGCTGCAGGGCCGTGAGGCGAGCGTCCCGGAAGGCGGCTACCAAGGCGAGTACATCATCGACATCGCCCGGGCCTACGAGGCCGAGCGGGGGGAGTGGGCCAGAAGGGCCGGCCCCGAGGAGCGGGTCCGGGACATGGCCCGGTTCGCCGTCGAGCGCATGGTGAAGACCCACCGCGAGCAGTTGGCCGAGTTCGGGGTCGAGTTCGACGTCTGGTTCAGCCAGGCCCGGCTGATGGAGACCGGGGCCGTCGAGAGGACCCTCGCCGACCTTGAGGCCAGGGGCCACACCTACCGGAAGGACGGGGCGGTGTGGCTGAGGACGACGGCCTTCGGGGACGACAAGGACCGCGTCCTCGTCAAGAGCGACGGCGAGCCGACCTACGTCCTCCCCGACATCGCCTACCACCGGGACAAGTTCTCGCGGGGCTTCCGCCACGTCATCGACCTCCTGGGCCCCGACCACCACGGCTACGTCGCCCGCCTCAAGGCGGCCGTGCAGGCCCTCGGCTACCCGGAGGACGCCCTGGAGGTCCTCATCGTGCAGGTGGTGAGACTCGTCGAAGGCGGGCGCCCGGCCAGGATGTCCAAACGGCGGGGGCAGATCGTCCCCATGGAGGACCTCGTCGAGAAGGTGGGGCGCGACGCGGCCCGGTTCTTCTTCCTGATGCGGTCCCAGGACAGCCACCTCGACTTCGACGTCGACCTCGCCCGGCACCGGACGGCGGACAACCCCGTCTACTACGTCCAGTACGCCCATGCCCGCATCTCGAGCATCCTGAGACAGCCCGAGGCGGCCGCCGACGCCCGGGCGGGAGCGGGCCCGGAAGAGCTCGCGCTCCTGGTCGAGCCGTCCGAACTCGCCCTCATCAGGAAGCTGGCCGACCTCCCCGAGGAGGTCGCCGGGGCGGCCTTGGCCCGCGAGCCGCACCGTCTGACGCGCTACGCCATCGAGCTCGCCACGGCCTTCCACAAGTTCTACGACGAGTGCCGGGTGCTCGTCGAGGACAGGCCTCTGCGCCGGGCGAGGCTGGCCCTCGCCGACGCGACCCGCATCACGTTGGCCAACGTGCTCAGGCTGTGCGGGGTCTCCGCTCCGGAGAGGATGTAGCGGGCGCCGTCTCCCTCGGCCGCGGCGGGTTGCGGGCCCGGGCCGTGAGCTGCGTGTGCAGGCTACGGCGCCGTCAGCCGCCGGTAGCGAGGTTGCGGGGGGTCACCCTTGTCTGCACGGTGATGGAGGACGCCCCGTGGTGGTGGGTGATGGTGATGGATATCTCCACCGGGATGGCCCCGGGGTCGCTGAGTTCGAAGGCCGTCACGCCGCTGGCGAGGGGGGTCCCGCCGGTCGTGACCGTTGTCAGGGGGTCGGTGTAGGGGGTCACGAGCCGGTAGAGGGTGCCGCCGGAGGCGTAGTAGTGGACGGCGTCGTCGTGGACCACGTCGTTGTCGTCCTTCCACGTGACGCGGTAGGAAAGGGCCGAGTTCGCCGGGTCGGTGACCACCTCCCTGGCCCGGACCAGGCCCATCACCGGGACGGCCGGCCGGGGGTCGCCGTGGACGATGCGGTGGAGCATGTCCCGAGCCACGGCCTGGACCTCGTGGTCGTTGAAGGCCTCCACCTCGGCCCGCCAGCTGGTGCTGTAGACGGTCAGGACGGCGACCAGCATGAGCCCCAGAAGGGCCATGCCCACCACGGCCTCGACAAGGCTGGCCCCGCGCGTCTCGGCCAGGACCGGTCTCCTGTCAGATGCCGTCCGCATAGAGGAGGAACTCCCATCTCGCCAGAGGCCGGTCGCCCTCGCCGTAGGGGTGCCGGTAGATTGTGAGCACGACCCGCTTCACGAGGGACATGCCCTCCCCGTCGGTCATCCCCTCCACATGGGTGACCTCCTGGTGGATATCGAAGGGCCGGCCCTCGTAGCTCTCCAGCACCTGGGTCCCCAGCGGGACGAGGTCATAGCCCGCCGCCTTGAGGACCTCGACCCGGTCCTGGAGGAGCCCGGTGGCGATGGTCACGACGACGGACTCCTCCATGGCCAGAAGACTGGCCGTCAGCGCGGCGAAAATCGGCAGGATGGCCAGGACGAGGAGGAGGGAGGCCACGGCCACCTCCACGAGGAGAGCCGCGCCCCGGTCGTCGAGCAAGACCCGGGGCCGGACCTTTCGCCGGCGCCTCCTCGAGCGTCTAGAGCCTCCCGCGGAGGCTGCCGGTCGACCGGGCTCAGTCGCCATACGACTCCACGAGGTAGTCGACCTCGGCGCTCGCCGGCCAGCCTATGCTCTGTCCGGAGGAGTCGTAGTTGGTCGCCCCGGAGACCTGCACGGAATCCCCCACGACCATTCCGTAGACCTCGGAGTTGCCGGTGACCTTGCACTCGGCGTTGGGGGCGTAGATGAAGCCGTTGAAGACGGCCTCACCGGATATGGTCACGCTCTGGGTGGTGACCCCGTCCTCCTCGGTGAGCGGGGGGATGTAGATGACGAGGTCGTAGGTCGGCTCCGTCTGGCCCTCCTCGATGGGGTTCGTGGTGGAGTTGCCGGAGAACGTCGCCTTCTTCCTCACGTAGAGGATGGTGTCCCCCTCCAGGAGCAGGGTGCCGTGGCCGTCGACCCTCACCTCGTCGAAAAGGTAACTCCCGGGGCCGATCTTCTTCTCCTCGCCGGCCGTCACGTGGAGGATGCCCTGGTTCTCGAGGGGTGGGAAGTTGATCTGGGTTTCCTCGCCCTCGTCCTCTTCGGCCGTGCCGTCCCCGTCAGGGTCGAAGAAGGGCTGCCTCTCCTGCCTCAGGGTCGCCCTCAGGAGGTGTGAGCGGCCGTTGACGGTTGAGAGCACCGTGACGTGCTTGATGGTGCTGTCGGTCTCGTCGGTCTTCACCCAGACGGAGTAGGAGCTGCCGTCGGGCAGGACGCCCTGGGACTCGTCCTCGCTCTCAGAGGTGAAGGTGGGCGGGTCGACCCCGTACTCGCCCTCGTTCGCCTCTACCTCCGTCCCCTCGTACTTGAGCTTCCACAGGCAGTGGTTGAGGCCCGATTCAGCCACGTAGAAGGCCTCGTTGGCGTCCCGCCAGAACGGGGTCGCCCTCGCCTCCCCGGAAGCGAGGGAGCTGGCGCCGGTGACAAGAGCGAAGAGCACGGCTATGGAGAGGACGGCGACGACGAAGGCGACACCCCTGTCATCCCCCGCCAGGGCCGCCGCGACCGGCCTGTGCCTGCGCGACCTTCTTGCTCCTGAACGCATGGGAGGTCACCTTTCCTGACCGACCTGACCGAACCGGGTCCGGATTTCGGTGGGACCAGAAGATTTTCGCGCGGTCATACCTTTTTCCTCCTTTAGTGAAAAGAATCTGCCAACTATGGCTCTAACAATGTCAGTGGGGTTGCAGTGTCGGCGGGAGGCCGCCGGTGAGGGCCGACGCCCCGGAAAGGCAGGGACCGGCGGCAATACCGATATTTCAGAGAAGGACTGCCCCGGCCGAACGAGAAACAACGCGGATGGCCGTGGCCTGCTGCGACTCCACGGCCCGATTCCACATCACATCACATCGCACACGGAAAGGAGGTGCACCCCCAAGTGCTCAGGACAAACCGCATCCTGGCCCTGCTCATGGTGGTCGTCTTCGCGGCCTCCGTGTTCGCCCTCAGCGGGTGCCAGAGGGAGGAGGCCGTGAAGAACAAGATCGGCCTCGTCTTCGACATCGGCGGCCGCGGCGACCTCTCCTTCAACGACTCGGCCTACGCCGGCCTCGAGAGGGCCATGGCGGACTTCGACATCGAGGCCACCTACCTCGAGCCGGGCGAGGGCGGGGAGAACCGCGAGGAGCTCCTGCGCACCCTGGCCGAGGAGGGCTACGAGCTCATCTTCGCCGTCGGCTTCCTCTTCACCGACGCGGTCATCAGCGCCGCCGCCGACTTCCCGGAGTCCAAGTTCGCCCTGATCGACGGGTACGTGCCTGACCTCACCGCCGACTCGAACATCGTCTGCCTCGGCTTCGCCGAGCACGAGGGTTCGTTCCTCGTCGGTGCGGCGGCGGCCCTCAAGTCCGAGACGGGCAAGATCGGGTTCGTCGGCGGGATGAACATCCCGCTCATCCAGAAGTTCGAGGCGGGGTACCGTGCCGGCGCGGCCTACGTCAACCCGGACATCGAGGTCGTCGTGAACTACATCGGGTCGACGGGAGAGGCCTTCAAGAACCCGCAGGCAGGACGCGAGCTGGCTCTGGCTCAGTGCGACCAGGGCTGTGACGTCATCTACCACGCGTCGGGGGCTTCGGGTATCGGTGTCATCGCGGCCTGCGCCGAGCGTGAGACCTGGGTCATCGGTGTCGACTCCGACCAGTACCTGACGGCGTCGGACGAGGAGAAGCCCTTCGTCCTGACGAGCATGCTGAAGCGTGTCGACGTCAGCGTGTACGAGACCATAAAGGCCTTCGTCGAGGGGAACTACGAGGGCGGCTACAAGACCTTCGACCTCTCCGTCGACGGTGTCGGCTACTCCGTGTCCAACGAGGCGGCCATCGCCGACATCCAGGACCAGCTCGAGGAGATCAAGGCGAAGATCGTCGACGGCACCGTCGTCGTCCCGACGAACTACGAGGAGCTGGACGCCTTCCTGGCCGAGCTCGGCGGCTAGCGCTTCGCCGCACATCATTCGCGCGGGGGCGGGCGGCTGCCGCCCGCCCCCCTAGTCAAAGGTGACCGGACAATGACGAACACAACACCGGTCCTGCAACTTCAGGGCATCACCAAGCGCTTCCCGGGCGTCGTGGCCAACGACAGGGTCACCTTCGACGTCGGAGCGGGTGAGATACACGCCGTCGTCGGGGAGAACGGGGCCGGGAAGAGCACCCTCATGAAGATCGTCACCGGACTGTACCCGCCGGACGAGGGCCGCATCGTCTTCAAGGGCAGGCCCGTCGCCTTCCGCAGCCCCGGGCAGGCCATCGCCGCGGGAATCGGCATCGTCCACCAGCACTTCATGCTCGTCGACGCCTTCACCGTGGCCGAGAACGTCATCCTCGGGGCCGAGCCGGCCCGCCTGGGGGTCATCGACCCTAAGACGTCTGTCCGACAGGTCTCCGAGCTCTGCGACCGGTTCGGGCTCAAGGTCGACCCCTCGGCGAGGGTCGAGGACATCTCCGTCGGCGAACAGCAGAGGGTCGAGATACTCAAGGTCCTCTACAGGGGGGCCGAGGTCATCATCCTCGACGAGCCGACGGCCGTCCTCGTGCCCCAGGAGGTCGAGGAGCTCTTCGAGCACCTCATGGCCCTCAAGGGGCAGGGCAAGACGGTCATCTTCATAAGCCACAAGCTCGACGAGGTCCTGCGGGTGGCCGACGTCATCACCGTCCTGCGGCAGGGCCGGGTGGTGGGGACCGTCCCGGCGGCCGAGGTGACCCGGGAACGCCTGGCCGAGATGATGGTCGGTCGCCCCGTCCTGTTCGACCTCAAGCGCGGACCCGCCGCACCCGGCGGGGTCGTGCTCTCGGTCGAGGGGCTGACCTCGGTGAACGGCGGCCGCGCGGTCCTCGACGACCTCAGCCTCGAGGTGCGGGCCGGGGAGATCTACGGCCTGGCCGGGGTCGAGGGGAACGGGCAGACCGAACTGGCCGAGGCCATCATGGGCCTGCGGCCGGTCACCGGCGGAAGGGTGACCCTCCTCGGGGAGGACGTGACGAACCTCTCGACGGGTGAGGTCCGCCGCCGCCGGGTGGCCTACATCCCCGAGGACCGCCACCGTCGGGGGCTGGTCCTCCCGATGACCGTCTGGGAGAACGTCATCCTCGGAGTGCACCGGAGTCCCGAGTTCTCGCGGGGCGGCCGGCTCCTCTTCCGGAGCATCCTCTCCTCGACGGAGGAGGCCGTCCGCCGGTTCGACGTCAGGCTGGCCAGCGTCCTCGCCCCGGCGCAGACCCTCTCAGGCGGCAACCAGCAGAAGCTCATCCTGGCCCGGGAGTTCCGGGGGGACCCCGGCTTCATCCTCGCCTCCCAGCCGACGCGGGGGCTCGACATCGGGGCCACGGAGTTCGTCCGCCAGGAACTCCTCAACGCGCGTGACCGCGGGGCGGCCGTCCTGCTCATCTCGGCCGACCTGGAGGAGGTCCTGTCCATCTCCGACCGCATCGGGGTCATCTACAACGGCCACATCCAGGCGGAGTTCGGCCGGGATGAGGCCGACCCGAGGACCCTCGGCGCCTACATGACCGGGGCCAGGACGGCCCGACGCGAAGGGGGGAGTGCGGCCTCGTGACGGAGACCCGGACGGAGACCCGTGAAGAGACCCAGAAGGAGACGAGGCAGACCCCGGTCCGCCGGCCGAGAGGCCCGAGGAGGAAGTACGCCCTCCTCGACCTGGCCGCTCCGGTCCTAGCCGTGCTCTTCGCCATGGCCGTGGCCTCGGTGGCCCTCCTCGTCATCGGCAAGAACCCGTTGGCGGTCTACGGCACGATGTTCGCCTTCAGCTTCGGGAGGCTCGACAGTGTCGCCGCCATCCTCTACAAGGCCACGCCCCTCATCTTCTCCGGGCTGGCCGTGGCCGTCGGCTTCCGGGCCAAGCTCTTCAACATCGGGGTGGAGGGCCAGTACCTCATCGGCGCCTTCTGCGCCTCGTGGGTAGGCTTCGCCGTCAAGGGCCTGCCCGCGGCCGTGCACCTCCCCCTGGTCGTCCTGGCCGGCGCCCTGGGCGGGGCGCTGTGGGCCCTCGTGCCCATCTGGCTGAAGGTGAAGCGGGGTGTGCATGAGGTCATCTCGACCATCATGCTGAACCACACGGCCTTCCTTCTCCTGCACTACCTCATCGCCGACGTCTTCATGGACAAGACGCAGGTCATCGTCGGCGGGGCGGGCAGTCCGCGGGTCCGGATGCCGCTCATGGAGCCGACGGCCCTGATGCCCAAGCTCCACGGCCTGGCCGACCTCATCGGGGTGGAACTGCCCTCCCACTCGTCCCTGAACTGGATGCTGGTCTTCGGGATCCTCCTCGCGGCGGGTCTGTGGTATCTGGTTTGGCGGACACCGTTCGGGGTGGAGCTCCGGGCGGTGGGGCACAGCCCGGACGCCGCCGAGGCGGCCGGCATCAACCCCTCGGCGGTCTACTTCAAGACCTTCCTCATGAGCGGGGCCATCGCGGGTCTCGTGGGCCTCTCAGACCTCATCGGGCACTTCGGCTACCTCGACATCGACTTCCCGCGGGGGTACGGCTTCACCGGCATCGCCGTGGCCCTGGTCGCCCGGAACAACTCCCTCGGCATCATCCTGGCGGCGCTCCTCTTCGGCTTTTTGAGCCGGGGCGGCCTGGGCATCCAGGTCCTCGAGAAAGTGCCGATGGAGACCTACGTCATCCTGCAGGGGCTCATCATCCTGACCATCGTGGTCTTCTGGGAGGTCATCCGGCGCTACGTCCGGGCCCGCCAGAAGAGGGAGGAGGCTTCCGCCGATGCTCGGTCCTGAGATGCTGGCCTCGGCCATAAGGCTCGCCGTGCCGGTCATCATCACCGCCGTCGGGGCCATCTACAGCGAACGCAGCGGCGTCATCAACATCGGCCTGGAAGGGATGATGATCGCCGGGTGCTTCACCGGGGCGGCCGTGGCCTTCTACGCCGGACCGTACGCGGGCATCCTGGCGGCGATGACCGCCGGAGCCCTCTTCGCCCTCATCCACGCCGTGGCCAGCGTGCACTTCCGTGTGGACCAGATCGTCAGCGGCGTGGCCATCAACATCCTGGCCTATGGTGTCGTCCGCTTCTCCTCCCTTTCCATCTTCAACATGGCCACCACCACGCCGCACGTCGACTGCCTCCCGAAGGTGACCATCCCCGGCCTCGCCGCCGTTCCCTGGCTGGAGCCGCTGGTGTCGAAGGTCAGCCCCCTCATCTTCCTGGCCTTCCTCCTCATCCCGTTCACGGCCTGGGTGATGAACAGGACCGTCTTCGGGCTCAGGCTGAGGTCTGTCGGGGAGCACCCGCTCGCGGCGGAGACGCTGGGGGTCAACGTCTACCTGATGAAGTACTGCGGGGTCCTGATCAGCGGCGCCCTGGCCGGCCTGTCCGGGGCCTACCTCTCCATCGAGCACACCCAGATGTACGTGGAGGGGATGACCCAGGGCCTGGGGTTCATCGCCCTGGCGGCCATGATCTTCGGCAACTGGATGCCGCTCGGAGCCATGTGGGCCGGTCTGCTCTTCGGCTTCGCGCAGGCCCTGAGCCTGCGGGTGGTGACCGAGGCCATCCCGTACCAGTTCATAAAGATGGTCCCCTACATCCTGACCATCGTCGTCCTGGCCGGCTTCGTGCGCCGGTCGAGAGCGCCGGCCGCGGTCGGTGTGCCCTACGAACGGGGCGAGGCGGCGTAGGTTGACAAGCTCTCCGGCCCGCCGGTAGAATCGCTCTGGCCTCGGGCCGGTCATGCGGCCTCGGGCCGGCTCGGGGGTATTCTGTGGCCAAGTTCGTCTTCCTCACCGGCGGTGTCGTCTCTGCCCTGGGAAAGGGCATAACCGCCGCCTCCCTCGGACGCCTCCTGAAGGCCCGCGGCCTCAGCGTGGGCATCCTCAAGGCCGACCCCTACCTCAACGTCGACCCCGGGACCATGAGCCCCCTCCAGCACGGCGAGGTCTTCGTCACCGACGACGGGGCCGAGACGGACCTCGACCTCGGCCACTACGAGCGGTTCATCGACGAGAGCCTCGGCCGGCACAACAACGTCACCACGGGCCAGATCTACGCCGACATCATCGCCCGGGAGCGCCGGGGCGACTACCTCGGCGGGACGGTCCAGGTCATCCCGCACGTGACCAACGCCATCAAGGACCGCATCAGGCTCGTGGCCGAGAAGTCCGGGGCCGACGTGGTCATCGTCGAGATCGGCGGGACCGTCGGCGACATCGAGAGCCTCCCCTATCTCGAGGCCATCCGCCAGCTCCGGACGGACGTGGGGCGCGACGACGTGATGTACGTGCACGTGACCCTCGTCCCCTTCATCGAGGCCGCCGGCGAGCTCAAGACCAAGCCCACCCAGCACAGCGTGAAGGAGCTCCGGAGCATCGGCATCCAGCCCGACGTCATCGTCTGCCGGACGGAGGTCCCCCTCTCCCGGGAAATCAAGGAGAAGATAGCCCTCTTCTGCGACACCGACCCCGACGCCGTGGTCCAGAACCCCGACGCCGAGACCATCTACGAGGTCCCCCTCCTGCTCGAGGCCGAGGGCCTGGGGGACATCGTCGTCCGGCGGCTGGGCCTCGCCGACCGGGTCCGAGAGCCCGACCTCGGCCAGTGGCGGGCCCTCGTGCACCGGGCCAAGAACCCGTCGGGGAAGGTGCGGGTGGCCATCGTCGGGAAATACGTGGCCCTCCACGACGCCTACCTCAGCATCATCGAGTCCCTGACCCACGCCGGCATCGCCAACGACGTGGCCGTTGACATAAAGTGGGTCGATTCGGAGCTCCTCGAGGAGGAGGTCGAAGGGGCCGCGGAGGCCGCCGCGGGACGGGCCGCGGCGGAGGGCGCAGGCGAGCCGACGGCCCGGCGGGGACCGGGCGACGGTCCCTCCGGCGGGCGGCTCGAGGCCGTCGAGGGGACCTCGGTCGGGTTCCTCATGGGGCTCTCGCGGCGCGAGCGGCGCCACTACCGGCCCATCACCGGCAAGGCCGCCGAGCACCTCTCCGATGTCGACGGGGTCATCGTGCCGGGGGGCTTCGGCTACCGCGGCATCGAGGGCAAGATCGAGGCCATCCGCTTCGTCCGCGAGGAGAGGGTGCCGTACCTCGGCATCTGCCTCGGGATGCAGCTCGGGGTCATCGAGTTCGCCCGCAACGTCTGCGGCATGCCCGAGGCCAACAGCACGGAGTTCGCCCCGGACACGCCCCACCCGGTGATAGACCTCATGCCCGAGCAGGAGAGCGTGGAGCGCCTCGGCGGGACGATGAGGCTCGGCGCCTACCCGTGCGTCCTCACCCCGGGAACCCTCGCCGCGCGGGCCTA
>DPMO01000087.1:0-137 GCA_003541445.1 Clostridiales bacterium
CTCGTCGGCCTGGAGGGCGAGATCGCCATGATGCGGGAGCTCGTCGTGCGGGTGGCCGAGGAGACGATGAAGGAGTTCGGCGTCAGGTTCGAGTACCACGTGGGCACGATGATCGAGGTCCCGCGCGGGGCCCTCGT
>DPMO01000087.1:321-10575 GCA_003541445.1 Clostridiales bacterium
GGCACCAACGACCTGACCCAGATGACCTTCGGCTTCAGCCGTGACGACGCCGAGGGCAAGTTCCTCGGGGCCTACCTCGAGCAGAGGATTCTCAAGAACAACCCCTTCGCGACACTCGACCAGAGCGGCGTCGGCCGCCTCATGGAGATGGCCATCCTCCGCGGACGCAACGTGCGCGAGGACCTGAAGGTCGGCATCTGCGGCGAGCACGGCGGGGACCCCGAGTCCATCGGGTTCTGCCATGAGGCAGGGCTCGACTACGTGAGCTGCTCGCCCTTCCGCGTGCCGACGGCGCGGGTGGCCGCGGCCCAGGCGAAGATCCGGGAGGACCGCGCCAAGCGCGGCTTCGTGCCCGACGAGCGCGGGGAGAGGTAGCCCCAGCGGCGCGGCCTCGCCAAGGCGTGCGGGCCTCGAGCGAATACGGCCGCGGGCGGGCAAGACCTCTGCCTCGCCCGCGGCCGCGCCGTGACGGTCGGCGCGGCTGTCATCCGCCCCCGGACTGGTAGGCCCGCCGCCCCCGGACCCACACCGCGCGGCCTGCCACCATCAGGAGGACCGTCCAGCAGGCGAGAGCGCCGACCCGGCCGAGGACCTCGACCGGCGGGCGGAGTCCCAGGGCCACCTCTATCGGCAAGGCCGCATAGGCCTGGAAGGGGAGCCACCTGGCGACGGCCGCGACGGCAGAGGGGAGCAGGGCGAACGGGATGAGCATACCGCTCAGCAGGCTCTCGACCCAGCTGAAGATGTTGGCGAGCCCGCTCGTCTCCTCCGTCCAGAAAGCGCTGAGGCCGATGATGTACCAGACGAGGAACCGCAGGGGCACGGCCGCGAGCAGGCACGTGACGGCGGCGAGCACGCGCTCCGGGTCCGGCAGGGGCAGTCGGAGGAGCGTGAACGCCGCCAGTCCGCACGGCAGGGCGAGGGCCAGGTAGCCGGCCAGAGAGAGCACCATCGGGGCCGCCGGTTTCACCCAGTAGGGCAACGGGCGGCACAGGTGCAGGTCCACGGCGTACGTCCTGATGTCGTGTTCGGTCTGGGCGGCGACCCGCCGGAACGAGTACATCAGGCCGATGAGGATGGATATCGCGTAGTAGGCGGTCAGGGTGTCGAAGTCGAGCCCGAGCCGTCCGGGTGCGGCGCCCGTCACCGCCCGCCAGAGGAAGTACATCACCACCAACTTCACCGGGTACTGCACCAACCGGAGGGCCGAGGAGCCCATGTAGGCGCGCATCTCCAGGAAGGAGATGGTCACGAACCCGACCAGGACGTCCAGTGCGGCCAGGCCCGGCCCTGGCGGTCGGGGCCCTCCCCTCCACGGCGCCTGCTTCTTCATGGCACGACCCGTCATCCTCCGAAACCCTCGTACCGTTCCCGGCCCCGGACCCACAGAAGCTGAGAGAGACCCCCCCAGACCATGACGAGCCCTGCGAGGCCCACGGCCAGGGCGCACACGGTGTGGAGCCCGAGTGCG
This sequence comes from Clostridiales bacterium, assembly GCA_003541445.1. Lineage (GTDB taxonomy): Bacteria > Bacillota > Sulfobacillia > UBA995 > UBA9673 > UBA9673. The sequence goes on from DPMO01000087.1 coordinate 1,793, forward strand.
GTCACTCCGCGCGCGGCACAGCGGGCCGGGACCGTGGCCACGTACCCCAGCCCGAGGCACCAGGCCACGAGGACCCTCACCCAGCCGGAGAGGGTGTCGAGCGGATAATGGCCGAACTCGTAAAGCGAGTTGACGAACTCGTCGAGGGGCTCCGTCGGCCCGAGCCAGAACGACGTCAGGCTGAAACACAGTTGGATGAGGCCGAGCAGAAGGGCTCCCCCCACGATGAACGCCAGGGCGACCAAGAGGTCGCCTGCGCCGGGCCGCCAGCCGCTCACGGCGGCCAGGCCGAGGTAGACGAGCGAGGGCGGCAGGGAGCGGACGGCGAGGGGCACGTCGAAGTTGGCCACGGCGACCAGCAGGCGGGCGTCGACCGGGCGGGTCAGGTAGACGTCTAGGTAGCCCGTTCTTATATAGACCCAGAACCGACCCGCGATGGACACCAGCGCCAACTGGAGACCGAAGAAGAGCTCGGAGCAGCCCAGGAACACGAGGATGGAGGTCTCGTCCCAGCCGACGAAGCTCGGCGCCCGCTGAAGGACGGCCCTCCAGAAGACCAGCACCGTCGCCGCCCGGACCAGACCCGAGAGGACCTTCAAGATGAACGAGACCCGGAAGTACGCTCCGGCCTTCAGGGAGGCCCACAGACCCTTGCCGACGATGCCCAAGACCTCGCGCCAGGTCATCCGGCATCACCCTTCTCGGTCCTGGCGAAGACGGTCTGCAGTACGTGTTCGAGGCGCGGGTAGCCGACCGTGACCTCGACGACCTCGACCACGGCCTCCAGCTCGGCCACCACCGACGACGGCCGCGCGTCGGGCGGGACCTCGACCTCCACCTCTCCCTCTTCATCCGAGGGCTGGTGCCGGCGGATCACGGGCAGACTGCCGGCGACCGCCCCCGGCAGGCGCCCCCGGTACCGGACCCGCGCGCTGCGTTTGCCGCCCACCTTCCGCCGCAGGTCGTCGACAGACCCGTCGTAGATCAGCCTCCCCGACGACAGGAGCAGGGCCCGGCGGCACACCGCCTCGACGTCCTCGAGACGGTGGGTCGCCAGGAGCACCGTCCTTCCCCGGTCGACCCGGCGACGCAAGAGCTGGAGGAAGCCCTCCCTGGTGGTCAGGTCGAGCCCTATGGTCGGCTCGTCCAGGAGCAGGAGGTCCGGGTCGTGGACCAGCGCGGCCATGAGTTCGCCCCGCATGCGCTCTCCCAGGGACAGCCTTCGCACCGGCTTGGACAGGAGGTGTCCGACGCGTACGTGGGTGTCGAACTCCTCGACGAACTCGTCCACATCCCGGCGTCCGAGGCCGTAGACCCGACGGTAGATGTCAAGGGCGTCGCGCAGGGTGAGGTCCGGGAAGAGGAGACTCTTCTGCCCGAAGACGGCCCCGATCCGGGCCAGCACCTCCGTCCGTCTCTCCCAGGGGTCCTGCTGGAAGACGCGCACCGTTCCTGAGTCGGGCTTGATGATGCCCGCCAGGCACTTGATGGTCGAGGACTTCCCCGCCCCGTTGGGCCCGAGATAGGCCACGCTCTCGCCCGGCCGCAACGTGAAGCTGACCCCGTGCAGGGCCTGCACGAACCGGTACTCCGGCCGGACCAGGTCCCGCCACCAGGTGCGCCGGTCGAGGACGCGGTAGGTCTTGCGGAGTTCACGCACCTCGACCACAGACGCATCGTCTCCGCTTCTCGGGTCACCGGGCGACAGCCCAGGCGTTCTCCGACTGGCCAATGGCGGCTCTCCTTCCCGAGACTCATGTCCCGGGGACCTCCGACTGCTGGGAGGCGTCCCTGGTGACTCTCACTTACGAGCCGAGTGTCCTACGTCCTTCCGCTTCTGGGGGCCGTATACAGTCAGGAAAGCTTACCGCCGGAATCGCGTCATCGACCTTGCGAGGAACCGCCGCCCGTTCGTCGAACCAGCCCCGGGAGCGCCCCGGGGCCGGCGCGGCGACACCTACCCGCGGGCGCCGCCGGCACCGGTGTTAAAGTAAGGAGGTGACAGCGGCGGACCCATGAGCCACCCGCAGGAGGCGAGGACCATCCGCGAGGCCGCCGAGGAGCTGGAGGACCGCCTCCTTTCTCCTTGGGCCGCCCGGAGCCGGGCCAGCCGCGGCCGGGAACGGCCGGAGGAGGAGTGCGAGGTCAGGACCGCCTTCCAGCGGGACCGCGACCGCATCATCCACTCCAAGGCCTTCCGGCGGCTGAAAGGCAAGACCCAGGTCTTCTTCTCCCCCCGGGGAGACCACTACCGCACAAGGCTCACCCACTCCCTCGAGGTGAGCCAGGTGGCCCGGACCATCGCCCGCGGCCTGGGGCTCAACGAGGACCTGGCCGAGGCCATCGCCCTCGGTCACGACCTCGGGCACACGCCCTTCGGCCACGCCGGGGAGGCGGCCCTGGACGCCCTCGTCCCGGGCGGCTTCAGGCACAACGAGCAGAGCCTGCGGGTCGTGACCGTGCTCGAGAAGGACGGCGAGGGGCTGAACCTCACCTGGGAGGTCCGGGACGGCATCCTGTGTCACGTCCCCGACCGGCGTCCGGCGACCCTCGAGGGGCAGGTCGTCCAGCTGGCCGACCGCATCGCCTACATCAACCACGACATCGACGACGCCGTCCGGGCCGGTGTCCTGTCCCTGTCGGACCTCCCGCCCGAGGTGCCGGAGGTCCTGGGAACGACCGGGTCTGAGAGGATAGGCGCCATGGTGAGGAGCGTCATCGAACACAGCCGGGGGCGGGACAGCGTGGCCATGGGGGGCAGGGTGGCCGAGGTGACCGAAAGACTGCACCGCTTCATGTTCGAGCGCGTCTACCTGCGAGAGGCGGCCCGCGCCGAGCACGAGCGGGTCAGGCGCATGCTCGGCGACCTCTACGTCTTCTACGTCGAACACCCCGGGGTGCTGGAGCGCGAGTACTCCCAGGCGCGGAGCGCCCCGTCCGTCGAGCGGGCCGCGGCCGACTACGTCGCCGGCATGACGGACCGCTACGCCATCGACCGCTACACCGACCACTTCATCCCCCACACGTGGGACGAATGAGAGGGCAGGAGACACCTGCCTGTCGTTGAACACCTAGCCGGCGCAGGAAAGTCCCTCAAAGGCTCCCCGTCTCCTTCCGGGCAGTCCTCGTTGAGAGGAGAGGTGTTCGGGCGTGGCTCCCGACCCGGGGCCCCCGGGGAGAGGTCGCTTCTTTGGTGACGACCTCCTCGACGAGATACGGGCCAGGACCGACATAGTCGCCGTCATCGGCGAGTACGTCCCGCTCAAGCGGCGGGGCGCGAACTACGTCGGTCTCTGCCCCTTCCATCCGGAGAAGACGCCCTCCTTCACCGTCAGTCCCGACAAGCAGATGTTCTACTGCTTCGGTTGCCAGACCGGGGGCAACGTCTTCACCTTCCTGATGAAGCGCGAGGGCCTGAGCTTCACGGAGGCCGTGGAGCACCTGGCGGGGCGGGCGGGGGTCGCGCTCCCGGAACCGGATGTCGGCCGCGGGAGCGCCGCCGAGCGGGCCGCCGCGGAGAGGCGCCGTCGGGAGAGGGAGCTCCTCCACCGCGTGATGGACTTCGCGGCCCGCTTCTACCAGCGGGCCCTCGTGAAGAGCCCCGAGGGGGAGAGGGCCCGCCGCTATCTCCGGCGGCGCGGGGTGAGACCGGAGAGCGTCGAGACTTTCCGCCTCGGCTACTCCCCGCCGGCGTGGGACGCTCTCCTCAAGGCCCTCAAGGCCAAGGGGGTCGAGGAGGCCGTCCTCGAGAGGGCGGGGCTCGTCCGGCGGGGGCGTGACGGCTACTACGACCTCTTCCGCGACCGCCTCATGTTCACCATCTGCGACCACCGGGGTCGTCCCATCGGCTTCGGCGCGCGGGCCCTGGACGACGGGGAGGAACCGAAGTACCTGAACTCGCCGGATACGCCCCTTTTCAGCAAAGGAAGGGCCCTTTACGGCCTCCACCTGGCCGCCCCGGCCATCCGGCGGGGAGGGCGGGCCCTTGTCGTCGAAGGCTACATGGACGTCATCGCCTGCCACGAGTTCGGCTTCGACTACGCCGTCGCCTCGATGGGGACGGCCTTCACCCCGGACCAGGCCCGCTCCCTCCGGCGCCTGACGGACACGGTCATCACCGCCTTCGACACCGACAGCGCCGGCACCCAGGCCACGCTGAAGGGGCTCGAGGTCCTGAGCGCGGCCGGCTGCCGGGTGAAGGTGGCTGAGATCCCTGACGGCAAGGACCCCGACGACTGTCTGCGCTCGGGTCGGGCCGGGAGCAGAGCCGAGGCCGCGGGCGGGTCCGGATCGCGTGACGGCCGAGCCGCGTTCGCCCGGGCCGTGGAGGAGGCCGTGCCCCTCGTGGAGTACCGGTTCCGCCTCGCCGTGCGCCGGAACGACCCCTCGACGGTGGAGGGCCGGGTCAGGGTGGCGGCCGAGATCCTGCCGGTGCTGGCCGCCATCGAGAGCCCGCTCGAACGCGGGGAGTATCTCCGCGAGTTCGCCGGGAGGCTCGACGTCAGCGAGGAGGCCCTCCGGGCCGAGCTCGCCCGCTGGGTCAAGGCGCAGGCCGGTGCCCGCCGCCGCGGTGGGCTGAGGGATACCATCAGACGGTCGAGGGATAATAGGGAATCGCTGGAAATCATGGCGAGAGCCGGGAACGGAGGAGGCGGGCGTCAGCCGGCGGCCGTGGTCAAGGCCGAGCGAATCCTCCTCGCCTGCATGATGACGTCGGCCCGGGGGATGTCCCTCGTCCTGGAGGAGCTGACACTGGCGGCGGAGTGGTGCCGGGAGGTAGGGCTCTTCGGCCCCGCCGGAGAGGAGGTCGCGGCGGCGGCCGACGGCGCGGGTGACCTCGGCGGTTGGGTCCTGGGATGGTTCAGTGACCCGGGACACCGTCGGGTGGCGGAGGTCCTCCTCGGGCTGTGGGCCTCCCGCGAAAAGGGGTGCGGGGAGTGGCCGCCGGACCCGGCCGGGGTCGTGGACGCGCTCGAGGGGGGCGAAGGAGCGGAGACGGTCGGCCGCGTGGTCTTCGAGGTCCGGGCGCTGTCGGAGGAGCCAGCGGTCGAGCAGGCCGTCCGCGACTGCGTGGGGGTCGTGAAAGAACACCGGTTGAACAGTAGGATTGAGGAGCTGCACCGTCGAATTAGCGAACTCGAACAACAGGTCTCTGAGCTGGGAGACGAGGAAGCTGGGGCCGACGGCGCGGAGCGCGCCAGGCTCCAGAGTATTCTTTTCGAACTGATAAGGGAACAGATAGACCTGGAACGCCATACCGACGGGGGGACCGGGCACTGGGAAGTGCCCGGGGATTGATTCTTGAAACAAAGGCGGGTGCTGACACGTCCCTGATACATCAGTGGGTCCGCCTGTGACGCGCCGGCCGGCGGGAGTGTCCGGGTTTGAAGGGCAAGGGAATGATGGCCGAAACGCATGAGGAGAAGGAACTGAAGATCGAGGGCCTCGACGAGCTGGTCCGCCGGGGGAAGAAGCAAGGTGTCCTCACGTACGAGGAGATCATGGATGTCCTCGAGACGGAGGACCTCACCCCCGAGCAGATCGACGACATCTACGAGGTTCTCACCGAGAAGGGCATCGAGGTCGTCAGCGACGCCTCCGAGGCCGGCAGTGCTGCGTCGAGCAAGGCCGCACGGGTCAGGGCGTCGGCGGTGGGCGACACCTCTGACAGCGACCTGGCCGTGCCGGAGGGTGTCGCCGTCGACGACCCCGTCCGCATGTACCTGAAGGAGATAGGTCGCGTTCCCCTGCTGACGCCGGAGGAAGAGGTCGAGCTCGCCAAGCGCGTGGAGGCCGGAGACGAGGAGGCCAAGAGGCGGCTGGCTGAGGCCAACCTGCGTCTGGTCGTTTCCATCGCCAAGCGCTACGTGGGCCGGGGCATGCTCTTTCTCGACCTCATCCAGGAAGGCAATCTCGGCCTCATGAAGGCCGTCGAGAAGTTCGACTACCGCAAGGGCTACAAGTTCTCCACCTATGCGACCTGGTGGATCCGCCAGGCCATAACCAGGGCCATCGCCGACCAGGCCCGGACCATCCGTATCCCGGTCCACATGGTGGAGACGATAAACAAGCTCATCCGTATCTCCCGCCAGCTCCTGCAGGAGCTCGGCCGCGAGCCGACCCCGGAGGAGATCGCCAAGGAGATGGACATGTCCGAGGAGCGGGTCAGGGAGATCATGAAGATCGCCCAGGAGCCGGTGTCCCTCGAGACGCCCATCGGCGAAGAGGAAGACAGCCACCTCGGGGACTTCATCCCCGACGAGGACGCCCAGGCGCCGGCCGACGCCGCCTCGTTCCTGCTCCTCAAGGAGCAACTCAAGGATGTCCTGGGGACCCTTACCCCGCGGGAGCAGAAGGTCCTCCGGCTCCGGTTCGGGCTTGACGACGGTCGGCCCCGGACCCTCGAGGAGGTCGGCCGGTTCTTCGACGTCACGCGTGAACGCATCCGTCAGATAGAGGCCAAGGCCCTCAGGAAACTGCGGCATCCGAGCCGCAGCAAGAAGCTTAAGGACTACCTGGAGTAGGCTGAGTGCGGTCGAGCGGACCCGGCCCGGCGCCAGCATGCGGAAGACCTCGGTTGACCGGTCTGGCCGCCGGTCGTATAATGTCAACACCACGTTGTGAACGACAACAAGCTTCGTTCCTGGCTAGCTCAACGGTAGAGCAACCGGCTGTTAACCGGTGGGTTACAGGTTCGAATCCTGTGCCAGGAGCCAGAAAAAGACCCGCGCACCTTCGGGTGCGCGGTCAACGGACTTGACGGGGGAAACGGTGGTGATGGAGTCCCGTTTCCCCCGTTCTTGCGTGCGGACCCGCAAGGGGGACAGCCATGCGAATCGACAGCAGGCCGCCGAGATGTCGCTTCTTACCTAGCACCAAATCGAATTCCCGAAGACGCACGCCATCGAGCAGCTTCTAGACCTACCGAAGCAAGTGGATGCAGAGACCGTGTTGAGCCTTAAAGACGCCGCCGTGCCTACTCCATACGGCATTGACATACGGTACCCGGGCGACCAACCGGAGCCGAATCAGGAAGAGACGCGCGAAGCCATCGGACTGGCCTGGAGAGTCCGTGACGCGGTCATGGGCCGGGTGGGGGAGTTTCAATGAACAAGAAAAGAGTAACCAAAACGAAAAAGAGGACGACGAAGACGAAAAGGAAGCCAAGGCAAGGACGTTCCGGTTCCGCCCTGCTTGAATCCCCGCCTTCCCTGCAGTCGATGGAAAGAGTGCTGGTCGGAATCGCTTCTGCGAGGCGAGGTGGAGATAGGCGGAGCGCCGTGGACGAGGCCCAGAACATCATGTGCGACGCTTGGGAGGCCCCGACCCGTGAGCAGGCGGTGGCCCTGGCCCGCAAGGCGCTCGCCGTATCCGCCGACTGCGCGGATGCCTACAATCTCCTTGCCGAGGAAGCGGCGGAGTCGCTCGAAGAAGCTATTGACCTCTACCGAAAAGGAGTCGAGGCGGGTGAACGCGCGCTCGGCAAGAAAGTGTTCGAAGAAGACGTCGGTTATTTCTGGGGGCTTCTTGAGACGCGGCCCTACATGCGGGCCCGCGCCGGTTTGGCGCAATGTTTGTGGGAAGCCGGTCGGCGTGAAGAAGCCGTCGAGCATTACTGGGAGCTGCTGCGGCTGAACCCCAACGACAACCAGGGCATCCGCGACCTCTTGATGCCGTGCCTCATCGAGCTTGGACGCGACGAGGACGCCGAAAGGCTCTTCAAGCAATATGAAGAAGACGGCATGGCTGTCTGGATGTACTCCAGGGTGCTGCTTGATTTCAGGAAACAGGGCGACTCTCCGGCCGCCGAGAAGTCGCTGAGGGCGGCCCTCGACCAGAACCGGCACGTGCCCTCCTATCTCCTTGGTCGCAAGAAGATACCACGGGTCCTTCCCGGATACTACGGCTTCGGCGACGAGAACGAGGCCGTGCTGTACGCCGTCGGGAACAGAGCCGCCTGGAAGGCCACGCCGGGAGCCTTGGAATGGCTCGCCGCCAATACTCGGAGCTGAGGGCCGGACGGCGACGGAGCTGACCAGCCATGCGTGAGACCTTTCCCACAGTCTGTGAAGCCCCGCCACCCGATGCCCGGCCTCGCTCGAGGACCTTCCTCGTTCTTTTGACCCTGCTGGCCCTTCTGGCCGCCTCCGTTGCCGTCGGCCGCCCGGCGGAGGCCTACTGGTACTATGAGCCGTTCCCCCGGGGTGTGGTCGGAACCGCCCGCCCCCCGGTCGCCATGAAGCTCTTCCTCGCTCCCGACGACCGCTTCGTCGGAGCGGACCTGTGGGTCGACGGCGTGAAGGTGCCCGCCACATGGGACCCGGAGAGCGGCTGGGTCTACCACGTCCCTCCGGCACCTCTCAAGCCGGGCCTGCACCGGGTGGAGCTTGTGGTCCGGGTGGAGAAGACCCGCCCGGGCTACTACTACGACCCTCTCCGGAAGACGTTCGAGTTCAGTGTGGCCGAGACGGCCATCGAGGAGCTTCCCCTTCCCGATGCGGAGAGCCGGCACGCCCTCCTCTACCTTAACGCCCGCCGCGCCGCCGCCGGCCTGCCCCCCTTGCGCCTCGAGCCGACGCTGGCTGCCGCCGCCACGGCCCACGCCCGCTACGTGGCCCGCGGCCCCGGGTTCGACGGCCACATGCAAGAGCCCGGTGCCGCCGGCTTCACGGGCGTCCACCCGGCTGACCGCGCGGCCTACTTCGGCTACTACGAGAGGACCTCCGAGGTCATCAGCTACAGACGAGGGGCCGAGGCGGCCATAGAAGAGTGGCTCTCGGCAC
>DPMO01000026.1 GCA_003541445.1 Clostridiales bacterium
GAGGCTGGGGCGGGCGGGGATGAGGATGGGGGGAGGCGGTGCGCCGGCGGCGCTACGGGCGGCCCGGACGGGACCGCGCAGGATGGCGGAGAGGGCGCCGACCGGCCCTCCTTCGACGAGATCCTCTTCAGCCAGAACTACGCCTGCGCGGAGTGCGGCGTCAGCCTGGAGGAGCTCCAGCCGAGGATGTTCTCCTTCAACAGCCCGTTCGGCGCCTGTCCCGCGTGTGACGGCCTCGGGGTCAAGATGGAGTTCGACCCGGACCTCATCATCCCCGACCGCCGGAGGTCCATCGACGACGGGGCCGTGGTCCCCTGGGCCCCGCGGGGCTCCGGCACCTACTACGCCCAGAAACTCCAGGCCCTGGCCGACCACTTCGGGTTCTCGACCAGCGTCCCGATAGGTGAGCTCGACCCGCGCTTCGTCGACATGATCCTCTACGGAGCCGGGGACGAGAAGATACTCTTCCGCTATGAGAACCCCTTCGGGCGGGTGAGGGTGTACGAGACCCGGTTCGAGGGGGTCATCCCCAACCTCGAGCGCCGCTACCGGGAGACCACGAGCGAGACGGCCCGGGCCGAGATGGAGGAGTTCATGTCGACCTCGCCCTGTCCCGCCTGCCGCGGCGCCCGGCTGCGGCCGGAGAGCCTGGCCGTGACGGTCGGCGGCAAGTCCATCGCCGAGGTGGCGGCCATGTCGGTGAAGGAGGCCCTAGCTTTCTTCCGGAACCTGCGCCTCCCCGTCAAAGAGGCCATAATCTCGCGCCAGGTCCTCAAGGAGATCTCCAGCCGCCTCGGGTTCCTGGTCGACGTGGGCCTCGACTATCTGACCCTCGACCGGCAGGCCGGGACCCTTTCCGGTGGGGAGGCCCAGCGCATCCGCCTGGCGACGCAGATAGGCTCAGGCCTGGTGGGCGTCCTCTACATCCTCGACGAACCGAGCGTCGGCCTTCACCAGCGCGACAACCACCGCCTGCTCGAGACCTTGAAGAGCCTGCGCGACCTCGGCAACACGCTCATCCTCGTCGAGCACGACGAGGAGGCCATGTGGGCGGCCGACCACATCATCGACATGGGCCCCGGGGCGGGGGTGCACGGGGGGCGGGTCGTGGCCGAGGGCCCGCCCGAGGAGATAGCCAGGAACCCGGAGTCGCTGACAGGCCAGTACCTGAGCGGCCGGCGGAGCATCCCCACCCCCAAGGTGAGGCGCAAGGGGAACGGCAAGCGCCTGGTCGTGAGGGGGGCGGCCGAGCACAACCTCCAGAACATCGACGTGGAGTTCCCGATGGGCGTGTTCATCTGTGTCACCGGCGTCTCGGGTTCCGGCAAGAGCACCCTTGTGAACGACATCCTCTACCGCCGGGCGGCCCAGGAGCTCCACGGGGCCCGCACGAAGCCCGGACGCCACCGTTCCGTCGAGGGCCTCGAGCACCTGGAGAAGGTCATCGACATCGACCAGTCGCCCATCGGCCGGACCCCGAGGTCGAACCCCGCCACCTACACCGGGCTGTTCACCGATGTCCGCGAGCTGTTCGCCCGGACGCCGGAGGCCCGGGTGCGCGGCTACAGGCCCGGGCGCTTCAGCTTCAACGTGCGGGGCGGGCGGTGCGAGGCCTGCCGGGGCGACGGCATCCTGAAGATCGAGATGCACTTCCTCCCCGACGTGTACGTGCAGTGCGACGTGTGCAAGGGTAAGCGCTACAACCGCGAGACCCTGGAGGTCACCTACCGGGGACGCAACATCGCCGAGGTCCTGGAGATGACGGTGGAGGAGGCCCTGTCCTTCTTCCGGAACATCCCGCCCCTGCGCCGCAAACTCCAGACCCTCGCCGACGTCGGCCTCGGCTACATGCGGCTGGGCCAACCGGCGACAACGCTCTCGGGCGGCGAGGCCCAGCGGGTCAAACTGGCCACAGAGCTCTCGCGCCGCTCCAACGGCCGGACGCTCTACATCCTCGACGAGCCAACGACAGGACTCCATCTGGCCGACATCCAGCGCCTGCTGGCCGTCCTGGGCCGCCTGGTGGAGGCCGGGGACACGGTCATCGTCATCGAGCACAACCTGGAGGTCATCAAGTCGGCCGACTGGATCATCGACCTCGGTCCGGAGGGCGGCGACCTCGGCGGCCGGGTCGTCGCCACGGGGACGCCGGAGGAGCTGGCCCGGAACGAGCGGAGCTACACCGGACAGCACCTCCGCCGGCTGTTCGAACGGGAGAAGCGGAAGAGGAGCGCCTCGTAGGAAGGGGTGGGGCAGGACGCCGCCCGACCTCAGAGAACAGCTCGAACTGCTCCCGGACGCGGCGGGCGTCTACATCCTCCGCGACGCCGCCGGCAGGCCGCTCTACATCGGCAAGGCCCGCTCGCTCCGGAACAGGGTCAGGTCGCACTTCCAGGCCGGGCGCTCCCTCGAGGCCCGGGCCATCAGCCTGTACAGCCGGGTCGCCTCGGTCGACTACATAACGACCCCCTCCGAGGTCGACGCCCTCATCCTGGAGTCGAACCTCATCAAGGAGCACCGCCCCGACTACAACATCAAGCTGAGGGATGACAAGCACTTCCCGTACCTCAAGATAGACCTCTCGCAGGATTTCCCTCGGGTGGAGGTCGTCCGCCGCATGAAGAAGGACGGGGCCCGCTACTTCGGTCCCTACACCCGGGCCGGTTCGCTCCGCGAGACCCTGCGGACCCTGAGGCGCGTCTTCCCTTACCGGACCTGCACCGACCACAGGATGCGGACGGCCTCGAGGCCCTGCCTCGACTACCAGATAAGGCGCTGCGCCGGCCCGTGCGTAGGCCGGGTGAGCCCTGAGGACTACCGGGCCATGATGGAGGAGATGTGCCTCTTCCTCGAGGGGCGCCAGGCGGACCTCGTCTCCAGGCTCAGGGAGCGCATGGAGAGGGCCGCCGCCGAGCTGGAGTTCGAGAAGGCCGCCGAA
>DPMO01000082.1 GCA_003541445.1 Clostridiales bacterium
CTGGACAACGTCATCGACGCCAACCGGTATCCCATGGCCGCCATCGAGGAGATGACCAAGGGGAACCGCAAGATAGGGCTCGGCGTCATGGGCTGGGCCGACATGCTCATCCGGCTCGGCATCCCCTACGACTCCGAGGAGGCCCTCGCCCTGGCCGAGGAGGTCATGGGTTTCATCGACTCGCGCTCCAAGGAAGCCTCGGCCGCCCTCGCCGCCGAAAGGGGGCCCTTCCCCAACTTCCGCGGTTCGGCCCTCGACGTGCCGGGCCGGCCTCCGCTCCGGAACGCCACGACGACCACCATCGCCCCGACGGGGTCGATCAGCATCATCGCCGGTGTTTCCGGCGGCATCGAGCCCCTGTTCTCGATAGCCTTCACCCGGCGCGGGATTCTCGGCGGCGAGGAGCTTGTGGAGATAAACCCGCAGTTCGAGCTTGTCGCCCGGCAGAAGGGGTTCCACAGCCCTTCCCTCATGGCCGAGGTCGCCCGTGTCGGGAGCGTCCAGGGCATGGACGGGGTCCCGGAGGAGGTCAAGAGGGTCTTCGTCACGGCCCTGGACATCGCCCCGGAGTGGCACGTCCGGATGCAGGCGGCCTTCCAGAAGCACACGGACAACGCCGTCTCCAAGACGGTGAACCTCCCCTTCGAGGCCACTCCTGAGGACATACGGGCCGTCTACGAGATGGCCTACGAGCTCGGCTGCAAGGGGGTCACCGTGTACCGCGACGGCAGCCGCGCCTCGCAGGTCCTCAATGTCGGGCGAGGGGAGAGGGGCGCGGAGGAGGAAGCCTCCGCGCGGCCTGCGCCCCCGACGGCCGAAGGAGGTGGAGACGTGCGGGTCCGGTCGGTGCTCGACCGGGGGCCGTGGGGGTCCATAAAGCCCGTCCCCCGGCCTCAGAAGCTGGATGGCGTCACCGTCCGGAAACTGACCCCCCTCGGGAACCTCTACATAATCCTCAACACGGCCGGCGGGGCGCCCTTCGAGCTTTTCGCCCTGATAGGCAAGGCCGGGAGCGACGTGGCCGCCTTCACCGAGGGACTGGCCAGGCTCATCTCACTCGCCCTACGGTGCGGAGTCGACCCGCGGGAGATAGCCAGCGAGCTGAGCGGCATCGGAGGAAACCGCAGCGTGGGCTTCGGCCCGAACCGGGTCAAGTCGGTGCCGGACGCCATCGCCCAGTTCTTGGACGAGTATCTCGCGGGAGAAGTCGACGTCTCGCCGTGGACGGTGCGTCAGGCCGGGCAGCTCAGCATGTTCGAAAACGGTCCGGACGCCCGAGAAGGTGAGGGTGCCGTGACCGCGCCGCCGCCGGGAGCGCATGGAGAGGGGGCGGGGGGCGGCCAGCCAGGGCGAGCTCCGAGCCTCGACCTCTGCCCCGCGTGCGGGCTGTACTGCCTCGCCCACGAGGAAGGGTGTCTCAAGTGCCGCTGCTGCGGGCACAGTGAGTGCTGAGGTGCGAGCTCGGGTCGCGCGCCGTGGTGGAAGGCGCAGAGTCGGGAAGGCGGTCGCGGGCCCCTCGCCGGTCAGGCGACGGACCCGCGGTCTGTGTGGGCCACGGTCGGCCCGGCGCACCGCCTTCACGGTGTGTCGGACCCTCCGGGGCAGGACATCTGTCACGCACCCAAAACTATTAGACTAATCTAACACGTCCTGCCTGCGGAAGGTGAGGGACCGCGGGGCCGGGACCCGGGAGCGGGGAGGGGAGACTTTGCGGACCCCTGAGGAGTACCTCGAGAAGCTCAGGAGCATGCGCAAGAACGTCCACCTGAACGGGGAGCTGGTGGACCGCGACCATCCGGAGATAATGCCGGGCGTCCGGGTGATAAGCGAGACCTTCAAGACGGACGACCCGGCCTGGAAGGGCACGGCCACGGCCGTCTCCCACCTGACGGGGAAGACGATAAACCGCTTCTGCCACATCCATCGCACGACCGACGACCTCCTGGCCAAGCAGAAGATGACGAGGCTCTTCTGCCGCCGCACGGGCGGGTGCATCCAGCGGTGTATGGGCACCGACGCCCTGAACGCGCTGTCGGTGGTGACCAAGGCCTGCGACGACGCCATGGGGACCGAGTACCACGACCGCTTCAACGCCTACCTCGAGTGGTTCCAGGAGAACGACCTCGTCGGGAACGCGGCCCAGACCGACGTCAAGGGCGACCGCTCCAAGCGTCCTCACGAGCAGGTCGACCCAGACCTCTATGTGCGCGTCGTCGAGAAGAAGAAGGACGGCATCATCGTCCGCGGGGCCAAGGCGCACAACACCATCGGCCCCTACTGCGACGAGATCATCGTCCTCCCCACACGGCTGATGACCCCGGAGGACCGGGACTGGTCGGTGGCCTTCGCCGTGCCGGCTGACGCCGAGGGGGTGCACCAGTTCGTCCGGGCGACCCACCCGCGCCCGCGCCGGTTCCTCAAGGCGCCGGTGGCCGAGTTCGGGGCCTGTGATTCCCTCACCGTCTTCGACGACGTCTTCGTGCCCTGGGAACGCGTCTTCCTCTGCGGGGAGACCATGTACGCCGGCCAGCTCGCGGCGCTGTTCGCCACCTACCACCGCCACAGCTACACGGGGTGCAAGGCGGCCGTCTCCGACATCATCGTCGGTGCGGCCGCCCTGGTCGCCGAGTACAACGGGGTGGCCAAGGCTCCGCACGTGCGCGACAAGCTGGCCGAACTGGTCGCCGTGGGTGAGCTCGTCTACGCCGCCGGCATCGCCGCGAGCGTGAACGCCCAGCCGTCTTCCTCCGGGACGATGGTTCCCGACATCGTCTTCACCAACGTCGGCCGCTACCACGCCGGGGTCAACGTGATGCACGAGTTCGAGATCCTCATCGACCTCGCCGGAGGGCTTCCCGCCACCCTCCCGCCGGAGGACGAGTGGGCCGACCCGGAGAGCGCCCGGTTCCTGGAGAAGTACATCATGCGGAACCCGGATGTGTCGGCCGAGAACCAGCACCGCTGCTTCCGCTTCCTTTCCGACATGCTCTGCTCCTCGAACTCGGGGGTCATGCAGGTGGCCGGCATCCACGGCGGCGGGTCGCCCATCATGGAGAAGATAGCCATCACCGGGCTCTACGACTTCGAGGAGAAGAAGGCCATCGTCCGCTACCTGGCGGGAATAACGACCTAGGGCGAAGGGGAGGGGACCACCCGTGGTCGGCCCGCTGGCCGGAGCTTCCGGCGCCTTTCCGGTCGTTCGACTGGAGGGCGGGGTCACGGTCGTGAGGATGGGACCCGTCGAGGCCGCTCTGCCGGGAACCCTGGCCGTCTTCTCCACCCGCCGGGGCGGGGTGAGCCGCCCGCCCTGGGACGAGATGAACGCCAGCTACAGCGTTGGTGACGACCCAGAGGCCGTGGCTGAGAACCGGCGGCGGCTCTTCGGCGGCCTGGGTGTCGACCCGGACGGGGTGGCTTCGTGCGGGCA
>DPMO01000055.1 GCA_003541445.1 Clostridiales bacterium
ACCCCTCCTGCGCCTCGACGCGCTCATCGCCGTGGCCCGCCACGTCAAAGAGCACTCCGAGACCCCGGTCAGGGTCGACACCAACGGTCAGGCCAACCTTTATCACGGCCGGAACGTCCTGCCCGACCTTGTCGGGGTCGTCGACGCCTTCTCCATAAGCCTGAACGCTCAGGACAACGAGACCTACCAGAAGCTGTCACGTCCGGCCTTCGGGGAACGGGCCTACCCGGCCGTCCTCGCCTTCGCCCGGGAGGCGGTCAGGCTCTTCCCGAAGGTCATCCTCACGGTGGTCGACGTGCCGGGGGTGGATGTCGAGGCCTGCCGCAGGATTGCCGAGAGCATGGGCGCGGCGTTCCGTGTCCGCGAGTACCTCGATTCGGGAGACCGCTACCTCGACGAACGCGGAGGGCACCGGCGGGGCGGCGGAAGACGGGGAGGAGGCGACCGAGTGAGGAGGGCGAGGGTCCCTGACGTGGTCATCAGGCGTCTTGTCGTCTATCTCCGCATCCTCGACGAGCTGGACCTCGGGGACGGTGACACCTACATCTCCTCCCAGGAGCTCGGCGAAAGGGCCGGGGCCTCACCGGCTCAGGTCCGCAAGGACCTCGCCTCTTTCGGCGAGTTCGGCAAGCAGGGGGTCGGCTACAACGCCCGCTACCTGCGCGAGGAGCTGCGGTCGATTCTCAATCTCCGGCACCGCGTCGGCGTGGCCGTCATCGGCGTGGGCGAACTCGGAAAGGCTCTGGCCCGGTACATCAGCCGCCGGGCGGGGCGCGGCGAGAGGTACCCTTTCCACGTCGCGGCCCTGTTCGACACCGATCCCCAGAAGGTGGGCCGGACCGTCGACCTGGGGCTGGAGATCCTGCCCGCGGAGCGGCTGACGGAGGAGATGCGGAAGCGACGGGTCGACATCGCCATCATCACCGTCCCGGCCTCGGCGGCCCAGGGAGTCACCGACCGCTGCGTCGAGGCGGGGGTCAAGGCCATCCTGAACTTCGCCCCGGTGAAGCTCTTCGTCCCGGACGACGTCAGGGTCCACTACTCGGACGTGAGCCTGGAGCTGCAGCAGCTCGCCTACTACCTCTCCTAGCCGTCACGAGTAGGCTCGGTCCTCTCCATGCGGGCGGCGTCGCGGTCGGGAAGCGGCTTGTGGTTCGTCCGGTCAGGGAGCTTGCCGTTCGTCGCCCAGGCAGGAAGCGGCTGCATATCCAGCGAAGTCTGGAAGCGGTTTTCGACCGGTCGGTCGAGAGGCGCCGGTCTTGCGGGAACGGCCCGGACCCGCCGGGCCGTCCGGCCCGGTCGGCGGCCAGGTCAAGGAGGCAGGCTCGTGAACGAAGACCCTAAGGTGAAGCCCAGCCGGAGTTGCGGCCCAGAGCGAGGTGTGGGGCGGCAGGGTCCGGCCTGCGGCCCGGACGACCCCCGCCGCGGCGGTGACGCCGTCGGCGCCGGGACGAGTCCCACAGACATCCCCGAGCACCGCCCCAAGGGAGGCGAGCGCCGGTCGAGGTTCATCACCGTCTCAGGCCGGGAGATCGCGCCCGTTTACGGCCCGGACGACATCGCCGGGCTTGACTACGACCGGGACCTGGGGCGGCCCGGGGAGTTCCCCTACACCCGCGGGATACACAAGACCATGTACCGGGGCCGCCTCTGGACGATGCGGCAGTTCTCGGGGTTCGGCACCGCCGAGCAGTCCAACGAACGCTACAAGTACCTGCTCCGCCACGGGCAGACCGGCCTTTCCGTCGCCTTCGACTTCCCGACCCTGCTCGGATACGATTCAGACCACGAGCGGGCCCGGGGCGAGGTCGGGCGGCTGGGCGTGGCCGTGGACACCCTGGCCGACATGGAGATCCTCTTCAAGGGGATACCGCTCGACCGTGTGTCCACGTCGATGACCATCAACGCCCCGGCGGCCGTCATCTGGGCCATGTACATCGCCGTCGCCGAAAAGCAGGGGGTCCCGCCCGAGGTCCTGAACGGGACCATCCAGAACGACATCCTGAAGGAGTACATCGCCCAGAAGACCTTCATCTTCCCTCCGGCGCCCTCGATGCGGCTCATAACCGACACCTTCGCCTTCGGGACGGAAAGGGTCCCGAAGTGGAACACGATCAGCATAAGCGGCTACCACATCCGGGAGGCCGGGGCGACCGCCGTGCAGGAGCTGGCCTTCACCCTGGCCGACGGCTTCGAGTACGTCCGGGCCGGCATCGAGGCCGGTCTGGACGTCGACGCCTTCGCCCCGCGGCTCTCGTTCTTCTTCAACTCCCATATCGACTTCTTCGAGGAGATAGCCAAGTTCCGGGCGGCCCGGCGCATCTGGGCCCGAGCGATGAGGGAGCGGTTCGGGGCCAGGAACCCGCGCTCGTGGACCCTGCGCTTCCACACCCAGACGGCCGGCGTGTCCCTGACGGCCCAGCAGCCGGAAAACAACATCGTCCGCACGGCCTACGAGGCCCTCGCCGCGGTCCTCGGGGGGACCCAGTCCCTGCACACGAACTCGATGGACGAGGCCATGGCCCTGCCCACCGAGAAGGCGGTCAAGATCGCCCTCCGGACCCAGCAGATCCTGGCGGAGGAGACCGGGGTGGCCAACACCATCGACCCCCTGGCCGGGTCCTACTTCGTGGAGAGTCTGACCGACCGGATGGAAGAGGAGGCCCAGGCCTATTTCGACCGGATCGAGGCCCTCGGAGGCGTCATCGCGGCCATCGAGAAGGGGTTCTTCCAGCGGGAGATCGCCGACGCCGCCTACCGTTTCCAGCGGCAGGTGCAGTCGGGGGAGCTGTCGGTGGTGGGGGTCAACTGCTACGTGGAGAGCGAGCCCGGGCGCATCGAGCTCCTCAAGATACCGCCGGAGGTCGAGAAGCGCCAGCTAGAGCGGTTGCGCGAGGTCAAAGCCAGGCGCGACCCGGGCCGGGTCAGGGCGGCCCTCGAGGCGGTGCGCGAGCGGGCCCGGAGCAAGGAGAACATGATGCCGGTCTTCCTCGAGGCGGTCAAGGCCTACGCGACGCTGGGAGAGATAATCGGCGTCCTGCGCGAGGAGTTCGGGGAGTACCAGGAACCGGCCATATTCTAGCGTGGAGGGGGACCTCTCCGTGACCCGAGGCAAGGTGAGGGTTCTTGTCGCCAAGCCCGGCCTGGACAGCCACGACCGCGGGGCCAAGGTCGTGGCAAGGGCCTACCGGGACGCCGGCATGGAGGTCATCTACACCGGCCTTCACCAAACACCGGAACAGATCGTCGAGGCCGCCGTCCAGGAAGACGTGGACGTCGTCGCCTTGAGCATCCTCTCAGGGGCCCACTCCGTTCTCGTGCCCAGGGTGGCCGAGCTGCTCAGGGCCAGGGGGGCCGAAGACGTCGTTCTCCTGGTCGGCGGCATCATACCCGAGGAGGACGTCCCGGCCCTCCGCGAGGCCGGGGCGGCGGGGGTCTTCGGGCCCGGAAGCGACCTGGACGAGATCGTCTCCTTCACCGTGGCCTGTCTCGAACGACGGAAACCATCATAGCACCGGCCCGAATAGGGGGCTTCGCAGCACCTGATGGAGCTTGTGGAACGACTGCTGGACGGAGACCGGCGCGCCCTGGCGAGGGCGATAACCCTCACGGAGAACGAGGACCCCCGAGCCGCCGAGCTGGCCCGTGCCGTCTTTCCTCATACCGGACGGGCCAGGACGCTCGGGGTCACCGGGCCCCCAGGGGCCGGCAAGAGCACCCTCGTCGACGGGCTGACCCACCTCTACCGCAGGTCCGGGCGGCGTGTCGGTGTCGTGGCCGTCGACCCGACGAGCCCCTTCACCGGCGGGGCCATCCTGGGCGACCGGATCCGCATGCGGCGCGGGTCCGCCGACCCGGACGTCTTCATCCGGAGCCTCGCCACGCGCGGCCATGTGGGCGGCCTGTCGTGGCACACCGGGTCGGTGGTGCGGCTCCTCGACGCGGCCGGGTTCGACACCGTCATCATCGAGACCGTCGGGGCCGGCCAGGCGGAGGTCGAGGTCATGCGCTACGCGGAGACGACCATCGTCGTCATGGTCCCCGGTCTGGGAGACGAGGTGCAGGCCATCAAGGCCGGCATCCTCGAGATCGCCGACGTCATAGCCGTGAACAAGGCCGACCGGGAGGGTGCCGACAGCCTGGTGAGGGAGCTCGAGATGATGCTGGAGCTCGGCAAAAGGAGCCGGGGCGGCAGGAGCGGTGAGGCCTGGGCCGTGCCGGTGGTCAAGACGGTGGCGACGACGGACGAAGGGATGGAGGACCTCTTCGCCGCGGCGGAGAGGCACCGTGAGCACCTGGCGTCAACGGGTGAGCTCGAGGCCTGGCG
>DPMO01000199.1 GCA_003541445.1 Clostridiales bacterium
TGGGCTGGGACGCCTTCGGCCTCCCGGCCGAGAACGCGGCCATCAAGCACGGCAAGCACCCCAAGGACTGGACCGAGGCCAACATCGCCCGCATCAAGAGGCAGCTTCACAGGCTCGGCATCGGCTACGACTGGCGCCGTGAGGTCACGGCTTGCTACCCGGACTACTACCGGTGGACGCAGTGGCTGTTCCTGCTGATGTACAAGCGGGGCCTGGCCTACCGGAAGAAGGCCCCTGTGAACTGGTGCCCCAAGTGTGCGACCGTGCTGGCGAACGAGCAGGTCGTCGGCGGTCTGTGCTGGCGGTGCGACACCCCGGTGGAGAAGAAGGAGCTGGAGCAGTGGTTCTTCCGCATCACCGCCTACGCCGATCGGCTCCTGGACGACCTGGCCCTCCTCGAGGGCTGGCCGGAACGGGTCCGGGTGATGCAGGAGAACTGGATCGGACGGAGTCACGGGGCCTACATCGACTTCCCCTTGGTGTCGCCGGCGGGGACGTGCCCCGGTGCGGAGGCTCGGACCGGCAATGCCCGCCGGGTCGGCGCGGCCGCGGCGGACGGAGACCGGGTCCGGGTCTTCACCACCCGCCAGGACACCCTCTTCGGCGCGACCTACATGGTCGTGGCTCCCGAACACCCCCTGGTCGAGCGGGCCATCAGGGAGGCCGACCCGGCCCGGGCGGAGGAGCTCCGCCGCTTCAGGGAGAGGGCGCGGGACCTCTCGGAGATAGACCGCACCAGTGACCCGGCCAAGGAGGGGCTCTTCACCGGCCTTCACTGCCTCAACCCGGCGACGGGCGAGCGGATCCCGGTCTGGACGGCCGACTACGTCCTCATGGAGTACGGGACAGGGGCCGTCATGGGCGTCCCGGCCCACGACCAGCGGGACTTCGAGTTCGCGCGGAAGTACGGCCTGCCGGTGAGGGTCGTCATCAAGGGACCGGACAGCCCTGACCGGGCGGAGGAGATGACCGAGGCCTACGAGGGCGACGGGATGATGATCGACTCCGGGCCCTTCAGCGGGACGCCGAGCGAGGAGGGGCGGCGCAAGGTCGCCCAGTGGCTGGAGAGGGAAGGACTGGGCGAGGCCACGACCATCTACCGGCTGCGCGACTGGCTGATCTCCCGCCAGCGCTACTGGGGGGCGCCGATACCCATCGTCTACTGCGACAGGTGCGGCGTCGTTCCGGTCCCCGAGGACCAGCTCCCGGTGACCCTGCCGCATGTGGTGGACTTCACCCCCGGTGAGTCGCCGCTCGCCCGGGTCAGGGAGTTCGTCGAGACGACCTGCCCCGACTGCGGCGGGCCGGCCCGCCGGGAGACGGACACCATGGACACCTTCGTGTGCTCGTCATGGTACTACCTCCGCTACACGTCTCCGGGGTGCGAGAAGGCGCCTTTCGACAAGGAGGCCGTCGACTACTGGATGCCCGTCGACCAGTACATCGGCGGTATCGAGCACGCCGTCCTCCACCTCCTCTACTCGCGCTTCTTCACCAAGGTCCTCCACGACGCGGGCATGCTCAAGCCGGTCGAGCCCTTCGCCAATCTTCTGGCCCAGGGCATGGTCACCAAGGACGGGGCGGCCATGTCCAAGTCCAAGGGGAACATCGTCTCCCCGGACGAGATGGCGGAGAAGTACGGGGCCGACACGGCCCGGGTGTTCGTGCTCTTCGCCGCCCCGCCGGAGAAGGACTTCGAGTGGACCGACGCCGGCGTCCAGGGGACGTTCCGCTTCCTGCGCCGCGTGTGGCGCATCGTCTACGACCTGCGGGAGCTGGCCGCGAAGGTCCCGCCGGGCTCGGTCGTCCCGCCGGCCGAGGCCGCGGCCGGAGGCGGAGACCGGGACGACCCGAACAGGGCCCTGCTGAGGTCGGCCCACCGGATGGTCAAGAAGATGACCCTCGACATCGACCGACGCTTCAACTTCAACACGGCGATAGCCGCCGCGATGGAGATGCTGAACGACCTCTACCGCTACGTGGAGAGCGTCCCCGAGGCCGAGCGCTCGCCGGCGGCGGTCCGGGAGGCCCTGGAGAAGCTCGTCCTCTGCCTGGCTCCGTTCGCGCCCCATATCACCGAGGAGCTGTGGCGCGAGCTCGGCCACGACGGCAGCGTGCATGACGAGAGGTGGCCGGAGTGGGACGAGGCCTATGTCGAGACCGAGGAGGTCGAGGTCGCCGTCCAGGTCAACGGCAGGCTGCGGGACCGGATGGTCGTGCCCAAGGGGGCCGGGGAGGAGGAGCTCCGTGAGAAGGCCCTGGCCTGCGCGCGCGTCGGGCCCTTCGTCGAGGGGAAGGAAGTCGTCAAGGTGGTGGTCGTTCCCGACCGTCTGGTGAACATCGTCGTCAGGTAGGCGGAAAATGCGGGGGCCGGTGCCGGGAGACGACCGGCTTCACCGGAGGGGACGCCCCCTGCCTCACGAATGACCCGCCCCCAGCCTCACCCGCAGGGAAGCCGGGTGGGGCCGGGGGCGGTCTCATTGGTCGGACTCAGCGCGGAGGAGCGGCTGGTCATCATGCTCCTGGCAGGCCTGGCCCTGGCCGGAGGGGCCCTTCTCTGGTGGCAGGGGCATGCCGCGGGCAGGTTCGCCTGGGAGGAGGCGGTCCCGGCCGGGGATGGGGCGGACGGG
>DPMO01000194.1 GCA_003541445.1 Clostridiales bacterium
CCCATCCCGTCGAACTGCTGGCGGCCAGACTCGCTACCTGAGCGCGGAGGACCGGAGTCCGGGCCGACCCCGCCCCGACAGCTCCCTCTCCCTCGACCCGCACGCCCCTCGGACTGGACCTCGGCCGCCGATGTGAGCGGCACCCGGGGACCCGGAGCGGAAGACGCGGAGGCGGAAGGAATTCCATCAGCTAGGTAGAATAACCTAGCTCACAATAAGTCAGCCTTTAAGACCTGGTATAAAGCCACCTGCCGCGGTCGCCGCCGTGGCCGCGGCCTGAAGGCAAGGGGTTGACGATGAATCTCACCGTACCCGTCCTCGCGGTCCTCGCGTACCTGGCCGGTTCCGTCCCTGTGGGCCTCCTGGTGGGCCGGATGGTCAAGAACGTCGACCTGAGGGACCACGGCAGCGGCAACATCGGCGCGGCCAACGCCATGCGCGTCCTCGGCCCGGGCTGGGCCGCCGCGGTGCTGGTCCTGGACGCCGCCAAGGGTTTCCTCCCGGTCCTGGCCGGGGGGGTCCTGGAACTCCCGGCGCCTGCCCTCGCCGTCGTGGCCTTCCTCGCCGTGGCCGGCCACAACTGGTCGGCGTTCCTGGGCTTCCGGGGCGGGAAAGGTGTGGCGACGAGCCTGGGGGTCCTCGCGGCCCTGGACCCGGTGGTGGCCCTGGCCGCGACCGCGAGCTGGCTCCTTGTGGTCGCCGTCACCCGCTACGCCTCCGTGGGCTCGATGCTGGGGCTCGCCGTCGCCGCGGCGGCCCTTCCCGCCCGAGGGCACCCGCCCGGCATCATGGCCTTGGGTCTCGTCCTTCTCGCGGTAGCGGTCTGGCGGCACCGGTCGAACATCGGACGCCTCGTCCGGGGTGAGGAGCTCCGGTTCGGACAGAGGGTCGACCCCGCGGAGGAAGGCCCTTGAACGCCTCCAGACTGCCGCAGGTCCCGCGGGTCATCCTCTGCCTCGGGGCCGGCGCCGTCGGTTCGGTGGTCGGGGCGAGGCTTCACAAGGCCGCCGGCGGCCGCGACATGCGGGTCGGACTGGTCGGCCGCGGCGAGCACCTCGACGCGGTCCGCCGTTCAGGTCTCCGCCTGGACGGGGAGACCGTGCACCTGCCGGCCTTCTCCACCCTGCGTGAGGCTGTGGACGCTCTCGGCGCTCCGGACAGGGTCATCCTCACGGTCAAGGCCTACGACGTCGAAGCGGCCGCCGATGAACTCGCCCGGGTCCTCGAGGGCGCCCCGGGCCCTGTGGTCCTGTGCCTTCAGAACGGCCTGGGGTCCGAGGAGGCGGTCGCCCGGCGGCTGCCGGGCGCACGGGTCATGGCCGGGGCCATCACCCTCAGCCTCACCAGGCCCGCGCCGGGGCGGCTGGCTGTTCTCACGGAGCACGGCGGCATCGCCCTCGCGCCGTTCGACACGGCACGCGCCGACCAGGGGTTGGTCGACGCCCTCCGCCGGGCGGGGTTCAGGGTCCGCGTCAACGGTCGGGCCGACGCCGTCAAGTGGTCCAAGGTCCTCCTCAACCTGTGGGCCAACGCCACGTGCGCCGCTTTCGCCGTTCCGCCGGAGATGGTCGTCTCGGATAGGACCCTGTTCCACCTCGATTGGGCCGCCTTCAGAGAGGCCCTCCGGGTGATGCGGGCCCTGGGCGTGCCGGTCATCGACCTCCCCGGCTATCCGGTGCGTCTCCTGACCCTCCTGGCCCGGGTCCTCCCGGAGGAAGCCTTCCGCCGGCTGGTGGGCCCGAAAGTGAGCGGAGGGCGCGGGGGCAAGCTGCCATCCTTCCTTCTCGACCTCAGGGCCGGGAAGGAGCGGACCGAGGTGGACTACCTCAACGGCGCCGTCGCCGCCGCGGGGCGCCGCGTGGGTGTCGACACACCCGTGAACAGCGCCCTGGCCACCGCTGTGGCGGCCGCGGCGACGGCTCGTCGGGCGGCCGCGGCGCACGCCGACACGGGTGACGAGGTGACAGCTAGCAGGGACGGACTGTGATGACAGATTTCGACCTCGACGTTGACAACCGCCGTTCTTCCCCTTAGAATTGCTTGTGTTGATTCCTAGGCGGTCTCTATTGCCTTCTCTGGGCAATCCTTACCAAATGGGGTGGGACCGGACTAACCGGTAACCCAAAACAGAATAGCGGCAGGGGGGCTGGTCCTGGTGAACGCTCTGGGGCGCCACGTTCTGGCCGAGATGTACGGCTGTGATCCCGAGTCCCTGGACGACGTGGAGAAGGTTCGGGGAATCATGGTGGAGGCGGCCGTCAAGGCCGGGGCTGAGGTCAGAGAAGTCGCTTTCCACAAGTTCAGCCCACAGGGTGTCAGCGGTGTCGTCGTCATCTCCGAATCTCATCTGGCGGTCCATACTTGGCCCGAGCACGGGTACGCCGCCGTTGACGTGTTCACCTGCGGCCCGTCGGTAGACCCCTGGGACGCGGTCAACGCCATCGCCGAACTCTTCAAGGCCAAGCAGATGACCGCGACGGAAATGAAGCGGGGAGTCCTGCTCGCTGAACGCGAGGAGCGGGCGGCCGTCTAGGCCGGCCGCTCCTTTTGGTTTAGTCATCCACCCTCGCCCCGAGGGAACCGACGAGTAGGGAGGTCTGGTCTTGGAAGCGTCACAGGAGCGGCTCGAGATGCTCCGGCGGCTCAGCGAGGCGCCCGGCGTCTCAGGCTACGAGGACGAGGTCAGGCGGGTGATCCGCGAAGAGGTCTCCGGTCTCGCCGAGGTCTCGACCGACAAGCTCGGCAGTGTCATTGTCAAGAAACGGGGTTCGGCCGACGAACCGCGGATCATGCTCGCCGGTCACA
>DPMO01000060.1 GCA_003541445.1 Clostridiales bacterium
CTGTACCACCCTTGTCTGGCCTGCTCCCTCACGAGACGGGCCGCATCCGGAAGGAGGCCGGGCACGACGCGGACCCCGGCGCCGTAGCTCTCGCACTCCCGCCGGATGGCCTCCGGGGTGTCCTCGGGCATGACCGCCGTGAACTCCAGCCCCGCCCTGGCGGTGTAGGCGGCGAAGGCCGAGCCGGCGTTGCCGGCCGTCGGGAGGATGCACCTCTTGACCCCGAGCTCCACCATCTTCGAGACGGCGGCGGAGGCGCCGCGCGCCTTGAACGTGGCCGTCGGGTTCTGTCCCTCGTCCTTGAGCCAGACCCGGGGTAGCCCCAGCCTCCTCTCCAGCTCCGGGAGGGCCACCAGAGGCGTGCGCCCCTCACCGAGACTGACCACGTGGCGGGGGGAGGTCACAGGGAGAAGCTGGTGGTAGCGCCACATGGAGCCGTCTTCGGGTCCGAGGAGCGCCTGCCGGCCGCCGGCCGCCGGGGGTTCTCCTCCCCTGGGCGGCCACGCCAGAGAGCCGAGGTCGTAGCGGGCGAAGAGAGGACCGTCACACGAGGGGCAGGACCCCGCGGGCCCGGCGGGGTCGGCCCGCTCGCCGCACCGAGAGCATTCCAGGTGCTCGAGGAGGGAGTAGCGGGAGCGGGAGGCCGCCGCGCCCTCTCCGCCGCCCAGCGCCCGGTCTATGGCCTGGTTGGCCAGCTCGTCGGAGCGCCTGTTCTCCCGGCGCGGGACGTGCTCGACGTCGACCCGACGGAAGGCCCGGGCGGCCTGCCGGAAGGCCTCCAGCAGGGGGCGCAGGTCCTCGCTCCTCATGCGGTACTCACCTGAGACCTGTCTGGACACGAGCTGGCTGTCGGTGCGGATGACGAGCGAGACCTCGCCCGGCGAGACCCCATCCTGCCGGCAGACCTCCTCGGCCGCCTTCAGGGCCTCGCGAAGGGCGGCGTACTCGGCCGCGTTGTTGGTCGTTTCCCCAAGGAACACCGAAGCGGTCCGCCGCTCGCGGCCGCTCCGGTCGTAGACCACCACCCCGGCGCCGGCCGGGCCCGGGTTCCCCCTGCTGGCACCGTCCACATGGCAGACGAGGGTGTAGCTCAATCCTCTTCTTCCCCCACGTAGACCAGGAGTCTCCCGCAGCTCTCACAGTTCTCGACAGAGCCGCTCTTCACGCTTTGGGCCAGCCGGACCGGCACCTTGACGAGACAGGCCCCGCACAGGCCGCTCGCCGCGTCGAGGGCGGCCGCCCCGACTCCTCCCCTGGCCCGGCGGATCCTCTCGTACTTGGCCAGCAGGTCGGGAGGAACCCGCCGGGCCGCCTCCTCGCGCCTGGGCTCGAGCGCCCCCAGCTCCTCCTCGAGCCCGGCCACGAGCTTGTCGCGTTCGGCCTCCGCGGCGTCGAGAAGCTTCCGGGCCTCGCCGACGGCCCGCTCCGTCTCGGCCAGGAGGGGTTCGGCCTCTTCTAGCTCGACGATGGCCTCGAGGCCCGCCTCCTCATGGCGGTCGGCCTCCGCCTTGAGCTGCTCGACCCTTCTTCCCATCTGGTCGAGCTCCTTGGCGCTGGCCACCTCGCCGCCGTACATCTTCCTCTCCATCTCCGCCACCTGGGCCCGACGCTGGTCGGCCTCCTGTTCCTCCCACGCCGCCTTACGCCGGAGTTTCGCAACCTTCTCGCGCGCTACCTCCTCCGCCCGCACGGCCTCCTCCACCCTGGCCCGCAGGGCCGCCACCTCGGGGTCGTCGTTCGCCCTGGCGATGGCGGCGCGGAGGCGGCCGATCTCCGCATCGATTCTCTGGAGCTCCAGAAGATTGCGGTAGTCGCTCCGCTGGTACGCGGTGTCCCCCATGCCGTCCCCCCTCACAAGGTCCCGTCGGATGGGGCCGGGACTTCTATGACCCGGAGCGGAATCCCTTGGGCCGCCAGGCGCCTTCCGATGCGGTCGGCCACGACAGGGACGAAGGCCTTCTCCGTGGCCAGGTGACCGGGGTCGATGACGGCCAGGCCGAGACGCTTCGCCAGAACCGCCTGGTGGTAGGTCACGTCCCCCGTGACGTAGACCTCGGCCCCCGCCCGGGCCGCCTCCTCGATGTAGTCACCGCCTGCCCCCGGGCAGACGGCCACGCGGCGGACGGGAGGACCCGGGGAACCGCGGTCGCCGCTGCGGGGGCCGCAGACCACCCTCGCCTCCCCGGCGGGGAGCCCGAGGCGGCGCTCCACCTCCGCCCTGAAAAGGTCGAAGGCCACCGGCTCCGCGAGTTCCCCGACCCGCCCGAGTCCGGTCATGAGGGCCGGCCGGGTCACGGGCGGGTGGCAGGCAAGAGGGTAGACATCGTAGGCCGGCTCCTCGTAGGGGTGGGCCCCGAGCATGGCACTGATGACGGCCCGGAGCCGGTGCCGGGGAAGGATGGTCTCCACACGCTCCTCCTTCACCTCTTCCAGGACGCCGGCCGAGCCCACGGTGGGGCTGGCCCCCTCACGGGCCCGGAAGTAGCCGCGCCCCGGCGCGGCGAAGGCCGTGTCGCTGTAGTTGCCTATCCAGCCGGCGCCGGCTTCGGCCAGGGCCGCCCGCACTCGGGCCGAATGGTCCTCGGGGACAAACACGACCAGCTTGACGAAGCCCTCGCCGGAGGCGGCACGGAGGGGCCTGAGCCCGGCCGGGGAAAGACCCAGGTTTTCCGCGAGGACGTGCGACAGTCCTTCGGGAGCCGAATCGAAGCTGGTGTGGGCGGCATAGAGCGCCACCCTCCGCCGGACGAGCTCGAGGACGAGCCCTGCGACCGGGTCGCCGGCCACCAGCCGGCTCAGGGGCCGGAAGGGGACCGGGTGGTGCACGACGAGGAGGCCCGGCCCGTCCGGCAGGAGGGCGGCCGGTGCGCCTCCGGCGGGACCACAACCGCCGAGGGCGTGGTCGGCGTCGAGGGCGACAGCCACCCAGCAGGGGCGGGCCTGCGGGTCTCCTAAAAGGAGCCCGACGTTGTCCCAGGGCTCGGCCAGTCCCGGCGGGGCCATCTCCTCGATGACCGCGCACAGGCCGGCG
>DPMO01000010.1 GCA_003541445.1 Clostridiales bacterium
TCTTGGAGCGTGTCGGTGGCACGGGCGAGCGGTCTCGCCACCAGAGGAGCAAAAGCCCAGCCAGAAGGGTCTTTCTGAAATTCAGTGTATGTTATTCGTGGTCCATATGGGCAATTCCTTGGTGACCAGGCCGGGGCAGAAGCCCCGAAGGTCAGCAATTCGTGGCAACGGCTCCGAGTCTGGCCACCCGCGGGAGCGAGAGGTGGTGACCGAAGGTGACTGATGGCAGGCCGTCGGACGGGGGCGTCGGTCTCGACTTCATGACCCTGGCGCGGACCCGACGGAGTATCCGCCGCTATAGGCCCGATCCGCCGTCGGAAGACGTCCTCTTCCAGGTCCTCGAGGCGGCAAGGTGGGCGCCCAGCGCGGTCAACTCCCAGCCTTGGCATTTCGTCGTGGTCCGAGACGCGTCAAGACGCCAGGCCCTGGCGGACAAGGCCCGCATGTTCCGCGTCTTCCGATGGAGGCACCTCGCCACCGCCCCGGTCGTGGTGGCCATCGTCGGCGACCCCCGCGGCAACCGCTGGATGACGGTCGACTGCGCTCTGGCGGGGGCGAACTTGATGCTGGCGGCACATTCCCTCGGGCTGGGGACCTGCTGGATCGGGGGGTTCGAGCAGGACGCCTTGCGCCCGGTCCTGGGCGTACCGCCGGAGCGGGAGATCGTCGGCCTGGTCACCCTGGGCTACCCCGCCGAGAACCCGAAGCCCCCGCCGCGCATCCCTCTCGAGAGGCTCATCTCGTGGGAGGTCTTCGACCCCTCCCGGGCCGCCGGACGCCTGGAGCGAGTCAAATACAGCGGTCTCTACTCGCTGAGAAAGCGCATCCTGGCCATGGTGCGGCCGCGCCGTGGGCCGGGTCCCGTGGCCTAGGACGGCGGGGAAGCCGGCGGCGGACCGGCGGACCCGGACCCGGGCGACAGCGGGGTCGGCCGGCCGCCCCGAGGGGAGCCACCTGCGGCCAGCGGCGAAGCCGCCGCCGGACGCCGGGCCGGACGCTCGCGGGCCTCCTCTTCATCCTCCGCTGTGCCCGTCTCCTCCACCGACCCGACGTCCTCAGCGGGGCGGTCGCTCCCTTGCGCGGCCTTGTGCTCACGTCGGGCAGACCTCAGCCCGCCCGCGGCGACCTCCAGAGGCCGGACCCCCGGGCGGGCTTCCTCGACGGCATCGGTCAGTAGGGCCAGTCGGAGGACCTCGCCCAGGTTCCGGACGGGGATGATGTAGGAACCGCCCTGCGACTTGCGCATCATCTCCTGCCAGTTCTCCTTGGGGATGAGGATGCGCTCCGCTCCGGCCCACCTGGCGGCCTCGATCTTGGCCGCTATCCCGCCGACAGGCTTCACCTGGCCGCGGATGGAGAGCTCGCCGGTCATGGCGACCTTGTTGTCCACCGGGACTCCGGTGAGGGCCGAATAGATGGCCGTGGCCACGGCCACCCCTGCCGACGGTCCGTCGACCGGGACCCCCCCGGGGAAGTTGATGTGGATGTCGTAGTCCCGCGGGTCGACGCCCAGGTAGCGCCTAAGGACGGTGATGACGTTGTCCACCGAGCCCTTGGCCATGGACTTGCGCCTGACCCGGTGGCCCGTTCCGCCCATCTCCTCCTCCTCGATGACACCGGTGACGGTGACCTGACCTTCACCGCGGGCGACCCTCACCGTCGCCACCTCTATCTCTATGACCATGGCCATGTTCGGCCCGAAGACGGCCAGCCCGCTGGCCACCCCGACCTGCGGGCGGTCGGGCATCCGCCGTTCCGGCCGCGGGTTGTACTGGCCGCTCGACACGACCCACTCGATGTCTTCGACTGAGATGGTCTCGCGGCCGTCGTTCTGGGCTATGCCCGCCGCTATCTGGATGATGTTGACGGCCTCGCGCCCGTTCGTGGCGTACCTCTTGATGACTTCGACCGCCCTGTCGTCGATGTCGAACTTTATCTTCCTGGTCGCGTTGCGCGCGATGAGGTCGATCTCCTCCGGGGTGAGGGCGCGGAAGAATATCTCCACACACCTCGAGCGGATGGCCGGAGGGATGTCCTGCGGCATCCTCGTCGTCGCCCCGACCAGCCGGAAATCGGCCGGAAGGCCGTTCTGGAAGATGTCGTGGATGTGCCTCGGGATGTTGGGGTCCTCGGGATTGTAATAGGCGCTCTCCAGGAAGACCTTGCGGTCCTCGAGAACCTTCAGGAGCTTGTTCATCTGGATGGGGTGGAGCTCACCGATCTCGTCGATGAAGAGGATGCCCCCGTGGGCCTTGGTGACGGCCCCGGGTTTGGGCTGGGGTATCCCGGCCATGCCCAGCGGCCCGGCCCCCTGGTAGATGGGGTCGTGGACCGAGCCGATGAGCGGGTCGGCGATGCCCCGTTCGTCGAACCGGGCCGTCGTCGCGTCGATCTCGATGAACTTGGCCGACTCCTTGAAGGGCGAGTGCGGGTTGGCCTTGGCTTCCTCCAGGACGAGCCGGGCGGCGGCGGTCTTGCCCACTCCCGGGGGCCCGTAGATGATGACGTGCTGGGGGTTGGACCCGCAGAGGGCGGCCCTCAGCGCCTTCAGCCCTTCCTTCTGCCCGATGATCTCGTCGAAGCTCGTCGGCCGGGTCTTCTCGGAGAGGGGCTCTGTCAGAGCGACCCGCCGCATCTCCTGGAGCCTCTCCATCTCCCTGCGGGACTCGCGGTCCACGGCGGACCGGTTGCCGTGCTGGCTCCTCAGGAGGTTCCAGAAGTAGAGCCCGATGATGACGGCGAAGATGAACTGGATGATGTAGAGGATGTTCCCGA
>DPMO01000125.1 GCA_003541445.1 Clostridiales bacterium
GAGCAGATGAAGATGTTCCTGACCCGCCTCGGCCTGGGGTCGAAGGCCGTGGTGACCGGGGACATCACCCAGATAGACCTGCCGCCGGACAAGGACTCAGGCCTCCAGCACGTGCGCAGGGTCCTGAAGGGCGTCAGGGGTATCGCCTTCATCTATCTGACGGAGCGTGACGTCGTGAGGCACGAGCTCGTGCAGCGTATCATCCGGGCCTACGAGCGCTTCGAGCAGAAGGCCCGCGACCGGGACTCGGTCGGGAAAGGCGGGTCCTAGACAGATGGCCGCCCGGACCATCTGGACCAAGCCCATCCGCGACTTCGTGCGCTCCCGCTTCCCGCGAGACCCCCGGTGGGTGGTGGCGGCCTGGAGCCTGCTCGTCTTCGTCGTGGGGGTCCTCCTTCTTTCCGCCTCGCTGACCCCGGGCCGCTACGACCTCGAGGTCGGCCAGGTCGCGCCGGAGGACATCCCCGCGACCCGGACCATCGTCGACCGCGCGGCCACGGAGAGGGCCCGCCAGGAGGCCGCGGCCAAGGTCCCCGACCAGTACGAGATAGACCCGGCCATCACGGAGAACGCCGAGACCCTCGTCGCGGCCCTGTTCGCGGTCATCAGGGAAGTGAACGCCGACCTGTCCGGGACGTACGAGAGCCGGGCCGTCCGGCTCAGGGAGGCCTTCGCCGGCTACGCGATCGCCCTCGACGACGGGGCCGTGGCCGCGGCCCTCGAGCTGGACCCGGACGCGGCTCTCGACCTGGAGAAGAGACTCAAGAGTATCGTGCACGGTGTCATGAGCACGGGCGTCAAGGAGGAGTACCTCGACGCGGCCAGACAGCAGGCCGCGGCGGCCCTGGAGGCTCCAGACCTAAGCGCCGGAGAGGTCTCCCTCCTCCGGGCGATAGCGGAGACGGCCATCGTCCCGAACATGGTCTTCAACGCCGCGGAGACGCAGGCCAAGCGTGACGAGGCCATGGCCGCCGTGGAGCCGGTCAAGATCCTCAAGGGCCAGATGATCGTCCGCGAGGGCGACGTCGTCACCGAAGCCCACCTCGGCATCCTCCAGGACCTGGGCCTCTTGCGTGACCGACCGGCCTGGGGGGCCCTCTTGGGCATGGTGCTCATCGTGGCCATCCTCGAGGCTGCGGTAGGGGTCTACCTCTGGTTCTTCGACCGGGACCTGCTCGCAAGCCCGCGTCGGTTCTCACTGTTCGCCCTCCTGGTACTCCTCATCGTCGTCCTGGCGGGGGCGGGCCGGATGTTCTCCGGCTACATCATCCCGGTCGCCGCCGGGGTGATGCTCATCGCCATCCTGCTCAACGTGCGGCTGGCCGCCTTCATGACCTTCGTCTTCAGCGTGTTCGTCGGCTTCCTCGTCGGGTCGGACCTCAGGTTCGCCTTCGTGGCGCTGGTCGGGGGCCTGGCCGGCCTGTTCGCCGTGAGCAGGTTGGGCCAGCGCAGCGACCTCATGCGCGCCGGCCTCATCGTCGCCGGGGCCGACGTCCTGGCCATCGTGGCCGTCGACAGCCTCTCCGGGCAGGGTCTGGCGGGCTTGGCCGGCATCCTCTGGGGCGCCGGCAACGGCGTCTTCTCCGCCGTCCTCACCATCGGCATCCTGCCTTTCCTGGAGAACATCTTCGGCATCGTGACACCCGTCAAACTGCTGGAGCTGGCCAACCCGAACCAGCCGCTCCTTCACAAGCTGCTGATGGAGGCCCCGGGGACCTACCACCACTCGATCGTCGTCGGCAATCTGGCCGAGGCGGCGGCGAACGAGATCGGCGGCGACAGCGTCCTCGTCCGGGTCGGCGCGCTCTACCACGACATAGGCAAGACGAAGCGCCCCTACTTCTTCATCGACAACCAATTCTCCGGGCAGAACCCCCACGACAAGATCGCGCCGAGCCTGAGCGCTCTCATCGTCACCTCGCACGTGCGTGACGGGGTGGCCATGGCCGAGGAGGCCGGCCTGCCCCAGGAGGTCATCGACCTCATCAGCCAGCATCACGGGACATCCCTAGTCTCGTACTTCTACGGCCGGGCGGCGGAGGCCGCGGCGGACGAGGAGGTCTCCGAAGAGGACTTCCGCTACGACGGACCCCGGCCCCAGACGCGGGAGGCGGCCATCCTCATGCTGGCCGACGCCTGCGAGGCCGCGGTTAGGTCTCTGACCAGGCCGACGCAGGGGCGCATCGAGGGCACGGTCCGGAAGGTCATCCGGGAGAGACTGGAGGACAACCAGCTCGAGCAGAGCCCGCTCACCTTCAGGGACCTGGACAGGATAGCCGAGGTCTTCACCCGCGTCCTGGCCGGCACTTTCCACCACCGCGTAGAGTACCCCGAGGTGCGCGAGCTGAAGGGCCGCAACGGGCGCACCGGCCGGAACAGCTCCGGCGGCCCGAACGGCCAGAGTGCGAAGAACCATTCCAGGAACGGCGGCCGCGCGGGCCGCAGGGACAGCGCCGGACCCTCGGGCACCTGAGGTTCCGGCCGACGCCGCGGACCGAGCGAGTCGAGCGGAGGTCGAGCGGGGTGGGCGAGGCCCGAAGGACGGTAGAGGCCGTGGTGAGCGAGACGCCGCAGGCGGCGGCGCTGGGGGCCGACCTTGTCGGACTCTGCCGGCGGGCCGTCGAGACGGCTCTGGCCGGGGAGGCCGCGCGGCTTGGAGAGGTCGCGCCGGGGGAGCGGCGGGTCGAGGTCAGCCTGACCCTGACGGGCGATGATGAGATCCGTGAACTGAACCGGCGCTATCTCGGACGCGACCGGGCGACCGATGTCCTCTCCTTCCCGATGTGGAAGGGTGACGAGGATGGCGCCCAAGCCGACGCGGCGACCGGACCGGCACCCGGACCGGCGTCCGGACCGGGACCGGAGCCTGGGACCGCACCCGAAGGCGCCCCCGATGAACCGGTCCTGCTCGGCGATGTCATCGTCTCGGTGGAGACGGCACGCCGCCAGGCGGCCGAGTACGGACGTCCCTTCCGCGAGGAGCTCTCCCGCCTTGTGGTGCACGGCACCCTCCACCTTCTCGACTACGAGGACGCCTCCCGCCGGGGCGCGGCCGTCATGCGCAGCAAGGAGGACGCCGTCCTCGTTCGCCTCGGCCTGGACCCGCGCGGGCCGGGAGCGGCGGGCAGGTGAGCACCGGTGGCGGCGGGTGACGGCCACGGTCGGGGTTTTCCCTGCGATTCCCTCAGACGTCTCGGGCGGAGTTTCGTCAAGGCCTTCGCCGGCGTCGGCTTCCTTCTGCGCGAGCCGAACGCCCGCATCCACGTGGCCGCGGCCCTGACCGTTGTCGGAGCCGGGCGTCTGGTCGGGCTCGACCGCTTGGAGTGGGCCGTCATCGCGCTGAACATCGGTCTCGTCCTCGCCCTCGAGACCCTCAACACGGCCCTTGAGGGCTACGTGGACCTGGCCGCCCCGGGACGCGACGAGGTCGCGGCCCGGGCCAAGGACGCCGCGGCCGGCGCGGTCCTCATCGCCGCCGCCGCCTCCGTCCTGGTGGCGGTCCTCATCTTCGGCCCCCGCCTGGAGGAACTCGGGACAGCCCTTCTCCTGGCCTGGAGGCTCCGACCGGGCCTCTCGGCCGCCTACGCTGCGGTCGCGCTGGGGTTCCTCCTTTCCGGGGTCCTGTGGCGGGGGAAGTTGCCTCCGAGGTAGAAAGTGGACGCTGAGGGGCGCCAGGGCGGCAGGGAGCCCAAGAGGCCGGGGGATGACGCTGGTGACGCGGATGATGCCTTCGAGACCTGACATCCGGTCCGTCACCGCCGACGTGGTCGTGGTCGGCTCGGGCGGGGCCGGGCTCTCGGCGGCCTGTGCGGCCGCCCGGGCCGGGGCCGACGTGGTCGTGGTCACCAAGGGCAGGGCGGGGCTGGCCAACGCGACGGCCTACGCCGGGGGAGGGTTCACCGTCTCCCCGCCGGCCGGCTCGCCCGCGGCCTCGGGCGTGGAGGCGCTGACCCCTCAGAAGCACTTCCGCCTGAGCCTCGAGACAGGGCGCCTGCTCGGGGACCCGAGGCTCCTCGAAGAGATGTGCCGCCGGGGCCCGGAGGCGCTCCGAGAGCTGGAGCGCGAGTACGGGGTGAGGTTCGACTGGTCCTCCGGCGGGTGTTCCGTCCACCGCTTCGGCCGTCCGCCTCTCCTGGCCGGGTTCGGTCTGACCGGTCCCCTCGTGTCCTATCTTCGACGTGCAGGCGTGCGCTTCTTCGAGGGGACCGTGGTCACCCGTATCATGGTCGAGAACGGGGAGGTCGAGGGGGTTCTCGCCGTCTCGCCCGGCTCGG
>DPMO01000068.1 GCA_003541445.1 Clostridiales bacterium
GGTCTCCGATGACACGGTCCACCTCGACCGGCCCGGCCCCCGTGTCGACCGTCACCCGGCCCACGACGTCGGCCACGCGCACCGGCCCGCTGGAACCGTCGGCCTCCACGCTCCCGCGCACCCCGCGGACACTCACCGCACCGCTCCCCAGGTCGATTCTCAGAACTCCGTTGGCGTCCTCGACCGTCACCGACCCGCTGCCTGAATCCACGTCGACCGTCCCGTTGGTCCCGGTGACCAGGACGCCCCCGCTCCCAGTATCGACCCGCACGGGCCCGCGCGTGTCCTCGACCCTGACCATGCCGCTCCCGCTGTCGACCGAGACCCGGCTGCCCTTGGGGACCTTGATGTCGAGGTCGACGCGGACCCGCGAAGACGACATCCCGAACCAAGACCGGGGAGCGTCCGTCTCGACGAGCACCCGGCCCCCGTCATCCTCGACCCGCACCCCGGTCGACTCGAGAAGCCTCCTCGCCGCCGCGGGGGCGTGCACCCCCTTGAGCGTCTTCAGGGCCCGGACCTCGACCTCGTTCCCGTCGGACCCCACGACCCTGACCGGCCCGCAGACGCGTTGGTCCACCGCCAGTTCCACAGGACCTTTGAACTCCCGCCTCCACTCGACGACGGCCTCGCCCTTCACCGGTCCTACCCCTCCTCGCGCGCTCTCAGGCATATGTCGCCGAAGACGGCCCGGACGTTCAGCCCCGGGACCCCTCCGGGAGACCCGGCCTCGTCCTTCCGGTCCGCACCCTCCCCCTCGGCCCGACGGCCCAGCCGCACCCGGAGCCGCGTGGCCGTCCGGCTGGACACGGCGCCCGGCAGGCCGAGGCTGATGTCGCCGTGCATGGTCGAGGCCTGGAGGTCGAGTTCCTTCTCGGGGCTGAGCGCGACGTCGATGTCACCGTGAATGGTGCTGATGTCGTGGTCTCCGGGACCTAGCCCGACCAGGTCCGCCGTCACATCGCCGTTGACACTCTTGACCAGGAGACCGTGGGCCTCTATGCGGCGCAGGGCGATGTCCCCGTTGGTGCTTGTCACGTCCACCGGGCCGGAGACGCCGCTGACCCGGACGTCCCCGTTCGTGCTCCTCAGCCTGACCCCGTCGCGGACCCCGACGACCCTGAGGTCGCCGTTGGTGAGGACGGCCTCGACCTTCACCCCCTCCGGGACCTTGATGTCGTAGTCGATGGTGCACCTCGCCGGCAGCCAGCCGGGCGCGTCCTCGGCCAGATCGGCCCCGATGCGGATCTCCCGGCCCTCGCGTTCGGCGTAGATGACGTAGTCCCCGGCCCTCCCACGGGCGTCCTCCCGCGTGTGGGCCCAGACCTTCTTGGTCGCGACGACCCTGACCGCGTCTCGCTCCCACGTCTCGACATCGATGTCCCCGGAGAGCGATTTCACGCTGACGACGCACTCCTCAGCCGGCTGAACCTCGAGCTCCTGCTCGAAGTGCTCCTCGTGGACCTCACGGCCGAAAGGCACCCTGAAGACGTCTCCAAGGTGTCGGACGAAGTGGCGGAAGGAACGGCCGCCGCAGCGCCACTCTTCCCGCCAGGCCTCCATCGCGTCCCTGACCTGGCGGCTCACCTCGTCACCTATCTCCGTCGCCTCGAGCCGGACCTTCTCGAGGTGCCTCCTGAGTTCGTCCATGCCGTCGCGGAAGGCCTCCCGGTCGAACCCCCTGCCGAAACAGTGCCGGCGACGCTCCTTGTGCGGCCGGTCACGGAACGGGCCGGCCCGTCCGTCCTCACCTTCATCCCCGCCGCCGTCGGCGTCCTCCTGCTCGAGCGTCTCGAGGAGGGCGGCGGCTTCTTCGGCGGAAATCTTGCCCTCCTCGAGCATCTTGAGAATCATGTAGCGCTCCTTGTCCAACGACCTCGCCCCCTCAACCGCCGGCTGCTCGGACCGGCCTCCACCCTATCTCCTCGTCTCCCTGAGGAGCCTGACCGCTTCCTCCGGACTTATTTCCCCCCGGTTCAGCCTCGAGAGGATCTCCGTGCGCCTCTCCTCGGCTCTCTCTTCCTCGTCCGCCCTTCCGACGTCGTAACCGAGCGTGCGGAGGACCTGGTCGAGCCTGCTCCGCACCGTCGGGTACGAGATGCCGAGCTCACGCTCCACCTCCTTGATGTTCCCGCGCACGCGGAGGAAGGTCTCGACGAAGTCTCTCTGCTCACGGGAAAGAAGGCAGAACCGGCATATCTCGAACCGACCCTCGATGGCCGTGTCGCACTCGAAGCACTGGAACCGGGTCACCTCGAGGTTCGACCCGCAGGCCGGACAGCGGGCCACTATCTTGCGCTTCTGGACCATGACTGTGTCACCTCGCCCCTCCGGATGGTTCCCCGCCGTTTCGCCCGTCGACGTTGCTGGCCAGTGTGGTGTGGCCGCTCTGCACCATACAGTGTCCCTCCCGCTACCCCCGGGGGGCCTCCCCCTCAAGCCTTACGGCACCACTATAAAGGGGAAGCATTGAAGATGTCAAGGTGACGGTTGAGGATATTAAAGAGGCTGTTTAGCTATGGGCTCCGCAAGAGTGCCGCAGTCGTCCGCCGCTGGGCCTCCCCGTCGGCGCCGGGCTCCAGCCCTCGTAGGCCAGCAGACGCCTCTTCAGGGCGAGGGCGTCCTCCCCTCTCCCGCCGCAGAACCCGCCCAGCGTCCCGTCCTTGGAGATGACCCGGTGGCAGGGCAGGATGACGGGGAGCGGGTTCCTGGCCATCACCGCGCCCACGGCCCGCGCCGCCCGCGGCGACCCGACCCGCGCGGCGAGAGCGCCGTAGGAGACCACCGCCCCCGGGGGGACCTCGCGCAGGGCCTCGAGCACCCTCCGGGTGAAGGAGGTCAGGCCATCGAGGTCCACCGGGAGGTCAAAGAGGGCCTCCCAGAGGGCGGTGATGCGTTTGCCAGGGTGGTCCGGCCAGAAGGCGTAGTAGGCGGTCAGGGCCTCCTCGGCGGCGT
This sequence comes from Clostridiales bacterium, assembly GCA_003541445.1. GTDB lineage: Bacteria > Bacillota > Sulfobacillia > UBA995 > UBA9673 > UBA9673. The sequence continues at coordinate 2,956 of DPMO01000068.1, forward strand.
CCAGGAGGCGTTCGACCCGCCGCGGGGCAGCGGCAGGCCGGGGTCGCACCCTTTCCCCCGGCGCGTCCGCCGGCGGTCCGGCCCTTCCCGGCAACGTGGTGAGGACAAGGCCCGCCTCGGTGGCGGCGACGCCCATGCGCCCGGCGGCCGTGGCCACCAGACGCACCCAGGCGGCGGCCTTCCCACGGCTCGCGGTCCTACCCACCCCCACCGTCCTCCCTCTCGCTCTCCGCCGGGGGCACCCGCCCCCCATGGAAGTGTTCCCATATCCTCCTGGCTGCGGCCGGCCCGATGCCGGGCACCGCGGCCAGCTCCTCCAGCCGGGCCTCGCGCACCTTCCGGGCCGAGCCGAAGGCCTTGAGGAGGGCCGTCCGCCGAGCGGGTCCGACACCCGGCACGTCGTCGAGCTCTGAGCGCCGAGCCCGTTTGCGCCGGAGAAGCCGGTGGTAGCCGACAGCGAAGCGGTGGGCCTCGTCCCGGATGTGTCGGAGCAGGTGAAGGGCCGGGAAGTCCTCGGGGAGGACGAGGGGGTCGGCCTGGCCGGGAAGGAACAGGTGCTCGTGCTCCTTCGCCAGCGCGACGAGGGGGATGTCCAGGCCGAGGTCTTCGAGGACCTCCGCCGCGGCGGCCAGGTGGCCCTTCCCTCCGTCGATAAGGATGAGGTCTGGCGCAGGTCCCAGACGGTCGGGGTCTTCGCCCCTCTCGCGGTTCCGCTCGGACGGGGCCGCCCCGCCGTCCCGCTCGGCCGGAGCCGTG
>DPMO01000059.1 GCA_003541445.1 Clostridiales bacterium
TCATGCCCTGCACGGCCAAGAAGTTCGAGGCCGCGCGCCCGGAGATGAACTCGAGCGGCTACCGGGACGTCGACGTGGTCCTGACCTCGAGGGAGCTCGGGAGGATGTTCCGGCAGGCCGGCATAGACTTCGAGAAGCTTGAGGAGGAGGAGTTCGACGATCCTCTCGGCGTCTCGACCGGCGCGGGGGCCATCTTCGGGGCCACCGGCGGGGTGATGGAAGCGGCCCTCCGGACGGCCTACGAGCTCGTCACAAAGAAGGAGCTCAAGGAGCTCGACTTCGTGGCCGTCCGCGGGATGGCCGGCATCAAGGAGGCCACCGTGGACCTCGACGGCGTGAAGCTCAACGTGGCCGTGGCCCACGGGCTGGCCAACGCCAGGACCCTCATGGAGAAGGTGGCCCGGGGGGAGGGCGACTACCACTTCATCGAGATCATGGCCTGCCCCGGCGGTTGCATCGGCGGCGGCGGCCAGCCCATCCCGACCAACCTCGAGGTCAGGCAGAAGCGCATCGAGGGCATCTACACGGCGGACGAGCGGATGACCATCCGCAAGTCGCACGAGAACCCGTCGATTCTCGCCCTCTACAAGGAGTTCCTGGGGGAGCCCCTCGGGCACAAGTCCCACGAACTCCTGCACACCACATACACGCCCCGGGGCCGCTACCTCCCGAGGCGGGAGAAGGCGGCCGACTGAGGCCGGGCTCCAGACCACCGGGGAGGTGAAACCGATGGCCAGAGAACACGAAGGAGCGGTCGACCTGGGTCGCGTCGATGAGATCGTGGCCCGCCACAAGGGCCGGGAGGGGGCTCTCCTGCCCGTCCTCCGCGAGGTCCAGGACGCCGTGGGCTACCTGCCGCAGGAGGCCCTCGAGCGGGTGGCCTTGGGGCTCGGGCTCTCCCTGAGCCAGGTCTACGGGGTGGCCACGTTCTACTCTCTGCTTTACACGAAGCCGAAGGGCAAGTACACGGTCCGGGTCTGTGAGAGCGCTCCCTGTCACGTCCAGGGGGCCCAGGAGGTTGTCGACACCCTGGTGCGTGAACTGGGGATCTCGTTCGGCGAGACGACGCCCGACGGGCTCTTCACCCTGGAGAAGGTGAGCTGTCTCGGTGTCTGCGGGGTCGCGCCGGCGGTCATGATCGGTGACCGCGTCTACGGCAACCTGACCCCCGAGACCGTGGTGGCCGTGCTCCAGGAGTACAGGTAGACGACGGGAGGGTTGAGCATGAGGTTTTACCGTGCGCACGTTCTTGTCTGCGCCGGCACGAACTGCTCCCTCAAGGGCAGCCAGGCCGTCCGGCAGCGCCTCTTGAACGAGCTGGAAGAGGTCGGATTGGCCGACGAGGTCAAAGTCGTCGAGACCGGCTGCTTCGGCCTTTGCGAGCAGGGGCCCACCGTGGTCGTCTACCCCGAGGGTGTCCTCTACTGCCGGGTGACTCCGGACGACGTGCCGGAGCTGGTGAGGGAACACCTTCTCAAGGGAAGGCGCCTGGAGAGGCTCCTTTACCGGGAGGAGGCCGAGAAGGCGGTCCAGACGGTGCCGCAGGTGGACTTTTTCCGCGGCCAGCAGCGCATCGTCCTCCGGAACTGCGGCGTCATCGACCCTGAGTCCATAGAGGAGTACATCGCCCACGGCGGCTACGAGGCCCTCGGCAAGGCCCTGACCGAGATGAAGCCCGCCGAGGTCGTCGCCGAGCTGAAGGCCTCGGGTCTCAGAGGTCGGGGCGGGGCGGGCTTCCCGACAGGTCTCAAGTGGGAGTTCGCCGCCAAGACCGAGGGCGACGTCAAGTACATCGTCTGTAACGCTGACGAGGGCGAGCCGGGGACCTTCAAGGACCGGCTCATCCTCGAGGGAGACCCCCATGCCGTGCTCGAGGGAATGGCCATCGCCGGCTACGCCGTGGGGGCCCGCAAGGGCTATATCTACATCCGCGGCGAGTACGCCCTGTCCATCGAGCGGCTGGAAGAAGCCATAAAGCAGGCCAGGAAGATGAACTTCCTGGGCGACGGGATCTTCGGGACCGGGTTCGCCTTCGACGTCGAGGTGCGCGTCGGGGCGGGCGCCTACGTCTGCGGTGAGGAGACGGCCCTCTTCGAGTCGCTCGAGGGGCGCCGCGGCGAACCGCGCCTGAAGCCGCCCTACCCGACCGAGCGCGGTCTGTTCGGCAAGCCGACGGTCATCAACAACGTCGAGACCCTGGCCAACGTCGCTCCGATCATCCTCAACGGGGCCAAGTGGTACCGCGGGTTCGGGACCGAAGGTTCGCCGGGCACGAAGGTCTTCACCCTGACGGGGGACATCGTGAACGAGGGCCTCATCGAGGTCCCGATGGGCATCACCCTGCGGGAGGTCGTCTTCGGCATCGGCGGCGGCATCCCCGGCGGACGGGCCTTCAAGATGGCCCAGACGGGCGGTACCTCGGGCGGGTGTCTCCCGGCCGAACTGCTCGACGTCCCCATGGATTACGACGAACTGGCCAAGGCGGGCTCGGCCCTGGGCTCGGGAGCCCTGCTCATCATGGACGACACCCACTGCATCGTGGACATCGCACGCGTCTTCGCCCGGTTCTTCGAGCACGAGTCATGCGGGAAGTGTGTCCCCTGCCGGGAGGGCACGATGCGCATCCACGACATCATGACCAGGATCGCCACAGGCAGGGCCGGAGAGAAGGACCTCGACAACCTCGAGGCCCTGGCCAGGACGATGACCACGGCGTGCCTCTGCCCGCTCGGGCAGGCCGCCCCGGTTCCGATCATGACCACGCTGAAGTACTTCCGCGAGGAGTACGACGCCCACATCAAGGAAAAGCGGTGCCCGACGGGAACCTGCCGGGCCCTGGCGGCCCCGGCGGCGACCCTGGCGGCGGGGAAGGGGGCATGAGGCCGTGCCTGAGGTGAAGGTGACGATAGACGGCATCGAGGTCACCGTTCCGTCGGGGAGCACCATCCTCCAGGCGGCGGAGCGGGCCGGGGTGCGCATCCCCACCCTCTGCCACCATCCGGACCAGGAGGTCAAGGGGGTCTGCCGGGTCTGCGTGGTGGAGGTCGAGAAGTCGAGGACCCTGCAGGCTGCCTGTGCCTTCCCTGTGGCCGACGGGATGGTCGTCCGGACGAACACCCCGGCCGTGAGGGAGGCGCGGCGGGTCATCGTCGAGCTGATGCTCTCCCGGCATCCGGAGAACTGCCTGGAGTGCGCCAGGAACATGAAGTGCGAGCTCCAGGCCCTCGCGGAGGAGCTCGGCGTCCGGCAGGTGCGCTTCGAGCGCAAGCTCAAGGACCACCCCAGGGACACGTCAACGCCGTCCCTCATCCGGGATCCGTCCAAGTGCGTCGTCTGCCGGCGCTGTGTCTACACGTGTGAGAAGGTGCAGGGCGTGGCCGCCCTCTGGCCCGCCTACCGCGGGCACGAGACCGTCGTCGTTCCCGCCTACGACAGCGACATGATCGATGTCGTCTGCGCCCTGTGCGGACAGTGCATCCACGCCTGCCCGACGGGGGCCATCACCGAGAAGGATGACACCGAGCAGGTCTGGGAGGCTCTCGGCGACCCGTCCAAGCACGTGGTGGTCCAGACGGCCCCGGCCATCCGGGCCACCCTCGGTGAGGAGGCCGGCCTGCCGCCCGGAACGCTGGTCACGGGGAAGATGGTGGCCGCGCTCCGCCGGCTCGGCTTCGACCGGGTGTTCGACACCGACTTCACGGCCGACCTCACCATCATGGAGGAGGGCTCGGAGCTCATTCACCGGCTCGAGACCGGCGGGACGCTTCCGCTGCTCACCTCCTGCAGTCCCGGCTGGGTCAAGTTCATCGAGCACTTCTTCCCGGAGCTCCTGCCGAACGTCTCGACCTGCAAGTCGCCCCAGCAGATGTTCGGCGCGCTGGCGAAGACGTACTACGCCGAGAAGTTCGGCCTCGACCCGGCCGACATCTTCGTCGTGTCCGTCATGCCCTGCACGGCCAAGAA
>DPMO01000235.1 GCA_003541445.1 Clostridiales bacterium
GCCTCGTAGACCGTCTCGATGTGGTCGGTGACCTCGAACCCCGCGTCCTTGCGCATCCTCTGGATGCGGTTGACCATCTCGCGGGCGAGCCCCTCCCGGAGGAGGTCACCGGAGACCCGGGTGTCGAGGACCAGGTAGCGCCCGTCCTCCCCCTCGACGGCCCACCCGGGGAGCTCCTCCGTGACGACCTCGACCTCGTCCGGGCCCAGGACGACCGGACTCTCCCGCCCCTCCACCTTCACCTCGACGCTCCGCCCGGCCGCCAGACGCCGGGCCGCGGCCGCCCGCTCCTCGGGTCCCAGCGCGGCCAGGGCCTCTGCCACCTTTGGAGCCAGGGGTCCGAGCCTCGGTCCGAGCACGCTGTAGACCGGCTTCAGGACGTAATCGGCGAAGCCGCCCAGGTCCGCGGCGGCGGCGACCTCCTTCACGTTGAGCTCGTCCTTGAGGAGGTCGAGAAGCTCGGTCATCCCGCGGGTCTCCCCCTCCGGCCCGACGAGGACCGCCCGGCGGAGGGGCTGTCTCGTCCGGATGTGGGCCCTGTTGCGGCCCGCCCGACCGAGAGCGACGTAGTCGCGGACGGCCGCCATGCGGCGCTCCAGGTCCTCGTCCACCAGGGACTGGTCCGGTTCCGGGTAGAGGCAGTGGTGGACGCTCTCCGGCGGGGAACCGGACGCCCCGGCCTCATGCGGCCGCCGCCCGTCGCGCCCCTCCCCGGCCTCGAAGCGCACCAGGTTCTGGTACATCTCCTCCGTCATGAACGGTGTGAAGGGTGCGAGGAGGCGGCAGAGCGTGACCAGGACCTCGTAGAGGGTCTGGTAGGCGGCCGCCTTGTCCTCGTCCGAGCCCGCCCGCCAGTAGCGGCGCCGCCCGCGGCGCACGTACCAGTTGGAGAGGTCGTCGACGAAGCCCTCGATGGCCCGCGTGGCCGGCAGGACCTGGTAGCTGTCGAGGCTGTCCCTGACCTCACCGACCGTCCGCTGGAGCCTCGAGAGGATCCAGCGGTCGAGCACGCTCCGCCCGGCCGCCGGCGGGCAGGGGACCTCCCGCCCGCCGAGCCTGACGACACGCACGCCCTCGCCGCCCCCCGACGCGGGCGGGGCGAGGACCACGGCCGGGTCCGGCTCGAAGCCGTCGAGGTTCGCGTAGAGGACGAAGAAGGCGTAGACGTTCCAGAGAGTGTCCTGCATGCGCCCCTGGAACTCGCTGATGACCCGTGACGAGAACCGCTTCTGGTACCACGGGTGGCTGACGGCATAGAGGAACCAGCGGAGAGCGTCGGCGCCCTGGACGTTGAGGATGTCCCAGGGGTCGACGACGTTCCCGATGTGCTTGGACATCTTGCGCCCTTCCTCGTCGACACCGAACTCGGTGACGAGGACGTTGCGGTAGGCCGGACGGCCGAAGACGGCCACGGCGATGGCGAGGAGGCTGTAGAACCAGCCCCGCGTCTGGTCGATGGCCTCGCAGATGAAGTCGCCCGGGAAATGGTCCTCGAACTCCTCCCGGTTCTCGAAGGGGTAGTGCCACTGGGCGAAGGGCATCGCCCCCGAGTCGAACCAGCAGTCGATGACCTCGGGGACCCGGCGCATCTCCCCGCCGCACTCAGGGCAGGTGATGACGACCCGGTCTATGTAGGGCTTGTGGAGGTCCAGGGGGTCGGGGAGCGTCTCCGGTCTGGCCAGCTCCTCGAGTTCGGCGACCGACCCGACGCAGAGCCGGTGACCGCACCCCGCGGCGCCGTCCCCACCACCGCGGCTACACCCGTCGTCCGCGGCCGGGGCCCCCTCACCGTCTCCGCTCCCGACGTCCCCGACACACTCCCAGATCGGCAGCGGGGTGCCCCAGTAGCGGTTGCGGCTGAGGTTCCAGTCCACGAGGTTCTCGAGCCAGTCACCGAAACGGCCCTCTTTGAGGTGGTCCGGGTACCAGTTGACCTCTTCGCGGTTGATACGGATGAGCTCGTCCTTCACCGCGGTCATCTTGATGAACCAGGCCGTGTCGGCGTAGTAGACGAGAGGCGCGTGACAGCGGTAGCAGAACGGGTACGAGTGACGGTAGACTCCCGACCGGTAGAGAAGACCCTCGCCCTTCAGGGCCTCGGTGATGTCAGGATCGGCGTCCTTGACGAACCGGCCCTGCCACGGCGGGACCGCCCCGGTGAAGCGGCCCGAGGCGTCGACAGGCCTGAAGACGGGGAGCCCGTGCTCACGGGCCGCCTCCATGTCGTCCTCGCCGAAGGCCGGGGCCGTGTGGACGAGCCCCGTGCCCTCCTCAAGGGTCACATAGTCCTGCGGGATGACGGTGAAGACCTTGTCGAGGCCGGCGCCCTCTCCCTCAACCTCGCCGCGCCTCATGGCCTCCTCCAGGAACGGGAACGGCGGCCGGTAGCGGTGGCCGACGAGGTCACGGCCCTTGATGGTGTGCACCGCACGGTAGCCCTGCGGGAAGACGGTCGGCGCCAGGGCCGCGGCGACCACCAGGACCTCCTCGTCTCCCTCCCCCTCGGGGACGACGGCCACGTAGTCGACGTCGGGGTGGACGGCGACGGCGGTGTTCGACGGCAGGGTCCATGGAGTCGTGGTCCAGACGAGGAGCGAGACCGGGACGTCTTCTCCGAGGGCCCGCTCGTCAAGGCCGGACAGCCTGGCCGCCGCGCCGCTACCCCCGGCTCCGGTCCCCGGCTCCCCCGGCGCGGCCACGAGGGGGAGACGGACGAAGACCGACGGGTCCTCGACCTCCTCGTAGCCCTGGGCGACCTCGTGGCTCGAGAGCGAGGTCCCGCACCGGGTACAGTAGGGGACGACCCGGTAGCCCTGGTAGAGCCACCCCTTGTCCCATATCTTCTTGAGGGCCCACCAGACCGACTCGATGTAGCTCGTGTGGTAGGTCACGTAGGCGTTCTCCATGTCGAGCCAGAAGCCGATGCGCTCGGTCAGGCGCTCCCACTCCTCCTTGTACGCCCAGACCGACTCCTTGCACTTCTTGATGAACTCCTCCACCCCGTACTCCTCTATCTCGGGCTTGGAGCTGAGGCCGAGGGCCTTCTCGACCTCGAGCTCCACGGGGAGGCCGTGGGTGTCCCAGCCCGCCTTGCGCGGGACGTAGTAACCCAGCATGGTCTTGTACCGTGGGAAGAGGTCCTTCAGACTGCGCGGAAGGACGTGACCGATGTGCGGCCGGCCGTTGGCCGTCGGAGGGCCCTCGAAGAACGTGTAGACGGGGCGTCCGCGACGCATCTCCTGCACCTTCCGGAAGGCGTCCGTCCGCCGCCAGAAATCGATGACGCGCTCCTCGAGCTCAGGATAGTCGACCTTGGCGCTGACCTCGCGGAACATGAGTCTTCCTCCCTCGACACGGAGCATGGATACGAAAAGGACCCTCGTCCAAGGACGAGGGTCTCTCGCGGTACCACCTTGCTTGGCCCGGATGCAGCGGGCCCACTCAAGGGCGCGGACGCACACGGGCGCGCGGGCCCACGGGCCGCCGGCACGGCGCATCCTACGCCTGCCCCGTTAACGCCGGGGCTCACGTTGACGCCTAATCGGCCCCCGGCCCGCCCCGGCCGTCCTTCCGGTCGGGTCCCGTGCCGGTCCGCCTTTCGGGCCACGGCTCCGGGGTGATCTTCGGCGGCAGGGCCGGCGCCCCCTCACACCGACAGGGCTCGCTCG
>DPMO01000268.1 GCA_003541445.1 Clostridiales bacterium
GCTGGTCCATCCGGCGGCGGGCATGCTCCCCCTCGCGGTGGGGTTCGGTGTCGCCGCCGGCCTCCGGCGGCTCGGCCTCCGTGCAGAGCTGAAGTGGCCCAACGACGTCCTCGTCCGGGGGCGGAAGGTCTGCGGCGTGCTGGTCGAGGGAAGGTTCAGCGGGAGCCGTCTGGCGACGGCCGTCGCCGGGGTCGGCGTCAATTGGACCGTCCCGGAGGTTCCCGGGCGGGCCGGCCGTGTGACCGGCCTTGAGGCCGAGTTCGCCGCGGCCGGCGGCCGCCGTCCTCCCGGGCCGCCCTCTGCTGAGGACGTCCTCGCCACACTCCTCCTGGACATCGAAAAGGCCTACCTTGTCCTCCACGGCGCGGGGACGGCGCCCTTCGTCCGCGCCTGGCCCGCCTACTCGGCCCACTTCGCGCGCCCCGTGAGGCTTTCAAGGCCGGTGGGTGGGGCCGCCCGTGCCTCCACCGGCGCGCCCCGCCCTCTCCCGGACTCCTGGGTCCTTTCCGGGGGACTCCTCCCTGACGGACGTCTCGAGGTGCTGGCCCCGGACGGGACAAGGCTCGCCGTCGACTCCGCCGACGCCGGCCTGGACCTCGAGCCCTGCTGAGACCCCCGGCCGGCCGGGAACAAACCCCGCCGGCGGAGCGTAGTACGGGGTGACACCGGCCGGGCGGCCGTCCGCCGACGGGGACCCCGGCGCGGGCCGTCGAGCCGGTCGGTGCCGGAGGGGGGTCTCAGGTGCTGTATCGTCCTCATCGGATGTACTTCTTCCTGCTCGTGGCCTGGCTGGCCATCATCCTCATCGCCCCGCCCGCCTGGAGGCTCTCCCTGGCCGCACTCAGCATAATCGCGGCCGTCATCAGCGGCTTCTACTTCCAGGTGTCGACAAGGGAGTACGCCCGGCGGCTCCTCGCGCGGGCGGCCGAGGGCGACGAGCAGGCACGTCGTCTCTACCTGGCCAGGACCCGCAGCAGGTTCGGCGACATCGCGCGGGAGTATCTGGAAGAGCTTCTCAAGGCGTCCTCCTCGGACGACCGGCTCCTCCCGCTCGTCGTCAGGCAGCTCGGTCACCCCGACCCCCTCGCCAGGGAGATGGCAGAAGACCGGCTGGCGCGCATAGGAAGCCAGGCCGCGGGCCCTCTCGTGCACGCCGTGCTGGGGAAGGAACTCTCGGGCGACGGGGCGTTCCGGGCGCGCCGCCTCCTTTACCGCTGGCGTTCCGAACTCCCCCAGGACCTCGCGGCACTGCTGGAGTCGTTCGGCTACTGGCAGGATGGCTGACAGGACTCGACCCTCTCGGCCCTTTGGGTCGCCAGGGCGCGGGTCCGCCTCCGGGGCGGACCCGCGCTGTGCCTTTCAGAGGCGCGTCCGGGCCTTCCCGGCGGCGAGCCGGTCGGCCCCGCCGTGGCGACCGAATAGACAGGCAGTTCATTTGGGAGGAGACGCCACGGTGTGGAGGCAATAGAATCTTCGCACAGGTCCCTCGGCCCGCAGCCTCAGGGATCGGGACCGGAGGGCCGACGGAGGGGCGGCCTCGTTTGCCCCGCGGGGGCCCCGGGAAGGGGGGGATGGGAAACCGGTCGGGGCGGTTGATGAACTGTCCGGCATCCAGCGTGAGCCGGAACGGAGGTCTCCTTGATCATGGCTTCTCAACGGTTTTCAGGCTTGACTTCACCCCCGCCCCCGGGCGTCCGGAAGGGCTCCGGCCTCCTCACGACGAGGCAGGTCGTCGTTGCCGGGCTCCTGGGCGCCATCACCGCCTTGATGGGGGCTCTGCCCTCGGTGGGTCTCATCCCGCTGCCGTTCTCCCCCGCCGGACACGCGACCATCATGCACATCCCGGTCATCCTCGCCGGGGTCATGGAGGGCCCGGTGGTGGGCGCCCTCGTCGGGGCGGTCTTCGGACTCTTCAGCTTCCTCCAGGCCACCCTGCCCTTTTTCAAGGACCCCCTCATCGCCTTCGGCCCGCGCATCCTCATCGGCGTCTTCGCCTACTACGCCTTCGTCTTGGTCAAGCGGCCGCACGCGCGCCTCGTCGTCACCGGGGTGGTCGGCCTGGCGGTGGCGCGGACCGTCTACGAGACGGGGGCCTTCCTGAACCGGAACTGGGGGACAGAGGGCTACGTGCCGGGTTTCTTCGGCCAGCTCTTCCACCCGCTGACCTCTCAGGTCCCTCTCTGGGTGGGCCTGTCGGTCCTTCTGGGCCTGGGCGTGGCCTGGGCGGCGTGGAGCGTTCTCCGCGGTGAGAACGCACCCCCGGCCATGGCCGCCATCGTCGGCACCCTCACGAACACGGTCGGGGTTCTCAGCCTGATCGTCATCAGGTTCAAGACGTTCACGCCGGGCATGGCCTTCTTCGTCGGACTGACCCACGGCCTGCCCGAGTTGCTTGTGGCGGTCATCCTGGTCGTCCTGCTCTACCGGGGCGTCCGGGCCGCCTACCATCGTCCTTAAGGGGCTAGTTGCGGCATGCTCTTGGTTGTCGACATAGGGAACACCAACATCGTCGCCGGCGTCTATCGCGACGGCTCGGACCGGCTCCTGTTCCACCTTCGCCTCAGCACGGACCCGAACCGGACGGCCGACGAGTACGGGCTCCTTCTCAAGGGCTTCTTCGAACACAACGACCTCTCTCTGAAGGACGTCAAGGCCATCGTCATGTCCTCCGTGGTCCCGCCTCTCACTCCGGTCATGGAGACGACCTTCGAGAAATACTTCCGGCGGCGGCCTCTCGTCGTCGGACCGGGCATCAAGACCGGGATGAACATCCTCTACGAGGACCCCCGGGAGGTCGGGGCCGACCGCATCGTGAACGCCGTGGCCGCCTTCAGCCACTACGGGGGCCCCCTCATCGTGGTCGACTTCGGCACGGCCACGACGCTGGACGCCATCAGCGCCGACGGGGCCTACCTCGGCGGGGCCATCGCGCCCGGCATCGGCATCTCGACCGAGGCGCTCTTCGAGCACGCGGCGAAGCTGTCACGCATCGAGCTGGTCAGGCCCAAGAGTGTCATCGGCAAGACGACGGTGGCCAGCATGCAGTCAGGCATCATCTTCGGTGTGGCCGGACAGGTCGATGAGCTCGTCCGCCGGATGAAGAAGGAGATGGACGGGAACCCCAAGGTCGTGGCGACCGGCGGATACGCCGAGCTCATCGCTGAGGAGACATCGACCATAGACGTCGTGGACCCGCTCCTGACCCTCGAGGGCCTCCGCCTGATCTACCTCAAGAACCGCGAGTAGGTCGTGTGCGGCGGCGTCGCGTGCGGGCGCGTGGCGCGCCGGGCACCCGGCCGGCGGACAGGGTCGCATGCGAACGGGTCGCCTGCGGCGCCCCGGGGCGTCGTCCTCGGGGCGCCGCGGGTGAAGGAGGATTGCCTTCGGGTCACGAAATATCAGTGACCATGACCCGAAATCTCTGTGATTCGGGGTCCGTCTCCCCGCCGCCCGCGACGGCCGGGACGAGACCCGCACCTCGGCTCTCTCCGCTCGTCCTTCTTTCCCTGGGGGCCCTCGCCTGGCGGTTCGGCTTCGGTGTCTACCGCGCCATCTACAACAACTTCCTGGTCGAGGTCCACGGGATCCGCCCCGAGCAGCTCGGCCTCATCGAAAGCATAAGGGAGGTCCCCGGGCTCCTGGTCGTGTTCCTGGTCGCCCTTGTGGCGGGGCTGGCCCCTTCCCTGGTCACCGGGGCGGCCTGCCTTCTCCTGGCCGCCGGGCTCCTGCTCTACCCCTTCGCCGGGGGCTTCGGCCACCTCGTGGCCATAACCCTCTTGTTCTCGACAGGGTTCCACATGCTCTTCCCGCCTCAGAACAGCCTCGTGCTCCACCACGCCGGGGAAGGGAAGAAGGGGCAGTGGCTCGGACGGATAGAAGGCGTCGGGTCGGCCGCGGCCCTCGGGGCCATGGCCATGACGGCTCTCCTGGTCTCCCGCCTGGGCTTCCGCGGGCTGTTCTTCCTCGGAGCGGCGGTCGCCCTCGGCGGCGCTGTGGCCTTCTTCCTCACGCCCGGGCCCGACCGGCTGATGGTGAGGAGCCGGGGCCTCGGCCTCAGGCGGGAGTACTTCTCCTACTACGTGATGACCCTCGTCCAGGGGGCCAGGCGTCACTTCTTCCTTGTCTTCGCCCTCTACAACCTCGTCGAGGTCCACGAGGTGCCCACGGCCACGGTGGCCACCCTTCTCACTGTGTCGGGGGTCGCTCTCGTGGCCACCCGCCCGCTCCTGGGCCGGCTGGCGGACCGCTTCGGGGAGACGCGGGTCCTGGCCTGGTGCTTCGGTCTCGTGGCGGCCGTCTTCACCGGCTATGCCTTCGTGCGGGACGTGCGTCTCATCTATCTTCTCTTCTTCCTTGACAGCGTGCTGACGTTCGAGCTGGTCATCGTCCTTTACGCCTACCGCATCGCCCGGGGCGAGGGGGTCGCGGCCGCCCTCGCCGGGGGCAGCACGGTGGGGCACATCACCGGGGTGATTGTTCCCTTCGTCGGCGGCCTCATCTGGAAGTTCGCCGGCCCGTCGGCGACCTTCTTATTCGGGACGGCGGTCTGTCTCTTCGGCCTGTTCCATGCGGTCCGGGTCGGCCGCCGGCAAGCCCTGGAGGCCCCTGCCCGGCCCTCGCCCTCTTCACCGGCCTAGGGGATGTGGAAGGCGCGTGGCGGTCCCGGCCGGGCTAGAGGGTCAGGACGATCTTGCCGCACTTCCCCGAGGCGGCCAGCTCGAAGGCCTCGCGGTAGGACTCGAGCGGGAACGTATGGGTGATGAGGGGGCGCAGGTCGACCCGGCCCGAGGACAGGAAGGTCCGCGTCCGGTACCACGTCTCGAAGATGTGGCGCCCCGTCACGCCCTGAACGGTCAGGCCCTTGAAGACGAGGTCCTCGCTGATGTCGAGCTCGACAGCGCCGGCCGGCAGTCCGAGAAGAGTGACCCGCCCGCCGTGTCTCGTGGTCTTCAGGGCCGCGCGGATGGCCGCAGGGGCCCCCGACATCTCGAGGACCGCGTCGACCCCTCGGCCCTCGGTGAGCCTGAGGGTCTCACTCACGACGTCGACACGGGCCACGTTCACCAGATGGTCGGCCCCGAGTCTTCCCGCCAGCTCCAGACGGTAGTCCGAGAGGTCGGAGGCGATGACCAGAGCCGCCCCCGACGCACGGAGGAGAGCCACGGCCATGAGGCCGATGGGACCACAGCCCTCCACGAGGAAAGAGCATCCGGGGACGTCCCCCGCGAATACCGTGTCCACGGCGTTCCCGAAGGGCTCCTGGATGGAGGCTGTCTCCGGCGGGAGGTCGGAGGGGTTGGGCCAGAGGTTCGCGGCCGGGATGGCGACGAACTCGGCGAAGCAGCCCGGACGGTCGACGCCGAGGATGGAGCAGTCCTGGCAGTGGTGGAACTGACCGATGCGGCACTGGTAGCAGCGGTGGCAGACGACGTGCGATTCGGCGGAGACGTAGTCACCCACGCGCACGTCGTCGACCCCGGGTCCGACCTCGACCACGTGTCCCGCGAACTCGTGTCCGAAGACCAGAGGCGGCTTTATCCGCTCTGCGGCCCACTTGTCCCACTTGTAGATGTGGACATCGGTCCCGCAGACAGATGCGACCTTCACCTTCACGAGGACCTCCCCGGGACCGGGGCGGGGCACCTCGACCTGCCGGAGCTCCGCTCCGGGCGCCGCAGCGGTCTTGACGACGGCCTTCATCCTGTCGGGAAGCGCCATGCCTGAGCAATCCTCCTGTAAGGGTTTTGGCCCGGTCAGCATAAGTTCTTCTAGCGGACTCGAGGCAGTCCTTCAGAACCGGGCCTTCCATTGAAATACCGGGATGGGCTGTGTTATGCTCTAACCACCCTCCGGCCTGGGAGGAGGTCTCCAACCCTGGTTCCTCTTCGCGTGGACAAGATCGGGCTTGACCCGGAGCACGGCCAGGCCGTCATCCTCCTCAAGGACGACGAGGGCCGGCGCTACCTTCCCATAAGCGTGGGGCCCTTCGAGGCCAACGCCATCGCCTTGGCCATCCAGGGTGTCGAGACCCCCCGGCCGATGACCCACGACCTCCTCAAGAACGTGCTGGAGACCTTCAAGGCCAAGGTGACCCATGTCCTCATCGACGACCTCAGAGAGACGGAAGACGGCACTGGCACGTTCTACGCGCAGATAGCCCTCGACGTGGAGGGGAACGAGGTCGAGATAGACTCCCGCCCGAGCGACGCCATCGCCCTCGCCGTCCGGACCGGGGCGCCCATCTACGCCCTCGAGAAGGTCCTCACCGCCGCCGCCGTGCCGGAGGACGCCGACGGACCTCCCGTCCACTAGGGGTGCCAGGAGGGAGCCGGGTTGGACCGTCACGCTCTGGCCTCGCCCGTCGTCCTCGCCGGCCTCACCCTTGAGAACCGCCTCGTCTCGGCCCCCATGGCGGGGGTGAGCGACCGTCCCTTCCGCCGCCTCGTCCGGGAAGCGGGGGCGGC